>JAZQKM010000196.1:0-13498 GCA_045542155.1 Eubacteriales bacterium | reverse complement strand
CCCTCAATGGTGCAAACGGCACAGTTGCCCGAAATGTTCTTCGGTCTGCCCGCGAGGAGCATTTGCGAGGGGTTGTCCACCTCGATAAGACCTTTGTCGGTCATCTCAAACACGCCAATCTCGTTGGTCGAGCCGTAGCGGTTCTTAATGGCGCGGATGATGCGGTACGCCTGCTGACGCTCACCCTCAAAATAGAGTACGGCATCCACCATGTGTTCAAGCACCTTGGGGCCTGCAATACTGCCTTCCTTATTGACGTGTCCGACCATAATGACCGAAATACCGTCGCTTTTCGCTTTGTTGATAAAGGAAAGCGCAGTTTCTTTGACCTGTGTTGTGCTACCCGGTGCGGAGTTGACCGACGCGGAATAGATGGTTTGAATCGAGTCGACGATAATCACGTCAGGCTTGATTTTGTCGACCTCTTTGAGGATACTTTCAATGTTCGATTCTGTCAAAATAAAGAGGGAATCGCCCACCACGCCAAGTCGTTTTGCGCGGAGCTTGAGCTGACCGCCCGACTCCTCGCCCGAAACGTAGAGCACGCGACGGCTCTCACCAAGAGCATCACATATTTGCATCAAAAGCGTGGATTTACCAATGCCGGGCTCACCCGAAAGGAGCACGACCGAGCCGTGCACAAGTCCGCCGCCGAGCACGCGGTCAAGCTCGCCAAGTCCGGTTGTACGACGCATATAATCGGGAATTTCTAAATCGGTAAAACCGACTGCGTGGTTATCTCCAAGAGATGGAATCATACTCACGCGCTTTGGTGCATTTGCCGCTACGGGAGCAAGCTCCTGCACGTCTTCAACAAAGGCATTCCAAGCACCGCAAGAGGGGCACTTGCCAAGCCATTTTGCACTTTTATATTCACATTCGGAGCAGATGTAAAACGTTTTCAGTCCTTTCATTATTTCACCGGACCTTTCTTTTTGTACTTATCACCATTATATCGCATTTTTGTGGGTTTTGCAAGAGGTTTTTATTCAATTCCGCGCAAAATTCCCATACAGAGCGTTAGTGCGAGTTGTTGGCGGTAACTTTTACTTGCCAAGAGAGCCGCTTCTTCGGGAGAGGAAAGAAATCCGCACTCCACAAGCACCGCAGGGCATTCCAAATGGTGCAAGAGATAAATACTACTGCCGCTCCGTTTTACTGGGCGGTCATTTTCGGGTTGTAAAAGTTCTTTCGTAGTTGAATGAATGGCTTTTGCAAGTTCATTTGAGTCATCATTATTCTCAGAAAACCACACCTGAACACCTTGACACGACGGGTGCGGATAGGTGTTCATATGCAGGCTGACAAATACCGCATCGGGTGTTTCATTTGCAATTTTAAGTCGCGCCGCCATGTCAAGCATCTTTTTTCTGCCTTGAAAATCCACGTTTCTGTCATACAGAAGCGTATCGGTTTCTCGTGTTAATATTACGTCTATACCGTTTGCCGCTAGGATGTCGCGCATTGTCAAGGCAAGGGCAAGGTTAAGGTCTTTTTCAAGGAGTCCGTCTGCACTCGAAGCACCGCCATCCTCGCCGCCGTGACCTGCATCCAAAATAACGGTTTTAGGTAGGGCAGCGGTGTCTTTATTCACAACATCCAATTCACTTTCGGGGCGCGTGAGCTCTGCAATGCCAAACAAAAGTGCAAAAAGAATGCTTAAAAAAAGCAAAAATGCCAAAAAACGACACGAGAATGTTGACTTTTTCAAATTGATTTTTCTCCCTTCAACAGAAATTGCAGAGAAATTTATGCATAAAAAGCAAAGAATATTCATTTTTTGTGTTGACATTCTAAAAAAATATTGTATAATAATATAAGATGGGTTATTATGTGGTATTGAGCCCAAGTGACAAGTTGTGCCCCAAAATGGGAGAAAGGAATTGCAAGCAATGGCAGCAATTACAAGAAAAGAAGCAAGAGCCGAGGTTTTCCACCTGCTTTTTGAGACAGAATTTCACGCTGAGACATCCCCCGAGGAGATCTATGCACTCTCGCGCGAGGATCGTGAGTTTGTTGAGGACGCTTACATCCGTCAAGCATATTTTGGCGTTTGCGAACATCTCGAGGAAATTGACGAGATCATGGCGCGTCACTCCAACGGTTGGAAGCCGAGCCGCATTACTCCCATATCACGCAGTGCGATTCGTCTTTGCATCTTTGAGATGAAATACATGGACGATATTCCCTCGGCGGTTTCTATCAACGAGGCTATCGAGCTTGTCAAGACCTATGACGATCCCAAAATGCGTACCTTTGTCAACGGCGTATTGCACGGTGCAAAGGTAGAATTGGAAGCGGCGGCACAGTAATGACCGAGTGCTTTATCGGCATCGATACCAGTAACTATACCACTTCGGCGGCAATTTGTACCAAGGACGGTGCAGTTGTTGCCAACCTCAAAATACCGCTTCC
The DNA here is from genome assembly GCA_045542155.1 of Eubacteriales bacterium. Lineage (GTDB taxonomy): Bacteria > Bacillota > Clostridia > Oscillospirales > CAG-272 > UMGS1865. The sequence goes on along the minus strand of JAZQKM010000196.1, from coordinate 11,083 downwards.
CGTAAAGGCAGGCGAGTGCGGATTGCGCCAAAGCGATGCGGTCTTTGCACACGTTAAAAATTTACCTACTATTATGCGGAGTCTTTCAGGCGAGTTGCAAGGAATGAAACCTGTCGCCATTGGTGTTTCCGCAACGCCAAGACCGCAAGAAGGCTCCTATATGCCGTGCTTTCTTTCGGGTATTGCAGCAGCCGAAAGCTTTGCTTCGGCGGCTAATATTCCGCTCTTACGCTTTTCGCATCAAGAAGGGCACATTATGGCGGCGGCTTGTTCGGCAAACGCTATGCATCTATTAGGGGCGGAACGCTTTGCGGCTTTCCACGTATCGGGTGGAACGACCGAGGTGCTTCTGTGCGTACCTCACGCAAGCGGATTTGAAATTGAGCTTTTCTCGGCAACTGCCGATATCAATGCGGGACAAGCCATTGACCGCATCGGTGTGATGCTCGGCCTCGATTTTCCTTGCGGAAAGGAGCTTGAAAAGCTCGCAGAAAAAAACGAGAAAAAGATTCCGAAATCGCGCATTTCCGTAAAGGACGGACACTGCAACCTTTCGGGACTTGAAAATATGGCGACCAAACTGTGGCAGGAGAGTGGAGATGCCGCACTTGTAGCTGCATTTACACTCCAATTTATTGGCGACACACTTGTGGCGATGACAAAGGCTTTGGATGAACGTATCCCGGCGCTGTCTATCGTTTATGCGGGCGGTGTTATGAGCAATCGATACCTGCAATCGCGCCTTGGCGAGAGGGAGAACACCTATTTTGCCGAGCCGCAATTCTCCGCAGATAATGCGGCGGGCATTGCTCTGCTTTGCAGAAAACAATTTCTTAAAATTTGACGAAAGGAGCGCACAATGCAAGACGAGAGACAAGCGCTGTCGGTAACACAGCTCAACGAGTATCTCAAAATGGTCCTTGATGGCGACCGCGTGCTCTCAAACGTATTTGTGCGTGGTGAAATATCTAATTTCAAGCTCTATTCGTCGGGACACGCGTATTTTACGCTCAAGGATGATGCAGGACAGCTTAAATCTGTCATGTTCCGCTCTTATTTCTCGCGCTTGGCTTTTTTACCCGAGGACGGTATGCGCGTTATCGCGCACGGACGTGTTTCGGTGTATGAAAGCAGCGGACAGTATCAGCTCTATGTGGACGACCTGCAGCCCGACGGAGCAGGCTCGTTGGCAATGCGCTTTGAACAACTCAAACGCAAGCTTGCGGCTGAGGGGCTGTTTAACGAATCCCGCAAGCGTCCACTCCCGCATATGCCACGGCGCATTGGTGTTATTACCTCACCGTCCGGTGCGGCCGTACACGATATCATCAACGTGCTTGGCAGAAGATTTCCTGCTGCCGAAATGATCCTATATCCGAGTGAAGTACAGGGTGCACAAGCTCCCGCACAGCTGATTTCAGGTGTTGAGTTCTTTTCAATGACTGGGCTTGTAGACGTCATTATACTTGGTCGCGGTGGCGGTTCTGCCGAAGATCTTTGGGCTTTTAACGATGAATATTTGGCACGCGCAGTGGCTTCTTGTTCGATTCCTGTTATCTCAGCAGTAGGACACGAAAGCGACTTTACCATTTGTGATTTTGTGGCAGACCGCCGCGCCCCCACTCCTTCGGCTGCGGCAGAGCTTGCTGTTCCCGATATGGGAGAGATTTTACGCTCGCTTGCATCTGCTAAGGCGGGCTTGCAGACGTCAATGCAAAAGCTGATTGCACAAGAGAGACGAATTTTGGGACAGATAACCGCATCGCGCGTGTTCAGTCGCCCCGAACAGATGCTTGATAATTTCCGTTTGCGTTTGGATGAGCACGAGACTGACTTAAACCGTGCTATCGAACAAACACTTTTGCAAAGGAAGCAAAGCACTGCATCTCTTGCAGGCAAATTGCAAGCACTCAATCCCTTATCCATTCTTTCACGTGGATACGCAACCGTCAGTCGAGACGGTGCATCCATTACGAGTGTAAAACAAATCAACGATAATGACACGCTGGATATCCGAATGGCGGATGGCTCCGTTCGTGCTACGGTATCACAACGAAAGGATATACAACAATGACGAAAAAAATGATGACCTTTGAGGCGGCAATGGAACGCCTTGAAGAAATTGCAAGACTTCTTGAATCCGGTTCCGAAGGCTTGGACGAGTCTCTTAAGCTTTATGAGGAAGGCGTTTCTCTTATTCGCCTTTGCACACAAAAGTTGGAGAATGCCGAGCAAAGCGTAAAGATTTTGCAAATGAGCGAAGAAGGAGTTACTCTTGCCGATTTTGAGGGCAGAGGAGAAAAGGCATGATAAACGAAGCGCTTAAACTTCTCATGCATCGTGATGCTACCTTAACCGAGGAGGCGCTTCGCGGATATTATGCAGACGATGCCGACCTGCAAATCCTTTTGGATGCAGAACGGTACAGCCTTTTTGCCGGCGGAAAACGAATTCGCCCAATGCTCACTATTGAGTTTTGCCGTTTGTTTGGCGGTGATGAAGCAGCTGCACTGCCTTTTGCTTGCGCAGTTGAAATGATTCACACCTATTCACTTATTCACGATGACCTTCCTTGTATGGATGATGATGAGCTTCGCCGCGGTAAGCCTTGTAACCACAAGGTTTTTGGCGAGGGAATGGCGCTTTTGGCGGGCGATGCTCTCCTGACGGGAGCATTTGAAGCGGCGGCTACCAATACCGAAGTCGGCCCCGAGATTTCCGCTATGGCGGTTGCATATCTTGCAGGCTGTGCAGGTCGCTACGGCATGATTGGCGGTCAGGTCATGGACGTTGAGAGTGAGGGCAGAGAAATCGGACTTGAGTCGCTTCTCAAACTCCATTCTCTCAAAACCGGGGCGCTTATCGGTGCTTCCTGTGTGTTGGGTGCCCTTGCGGCAGGTGTTCGCTTTGATAATCCTGCTATGGCAGACGTTGTCACTTACTCCGAAAATATTGGTTTGGTATTCCAAATCATTGATGATATTCTCGATGCCACCGCTACCGAGGAACAACTCGGCAAAAGTGTTGGCGGAGACAAAAAACGCAAAAAGAATACGTTTCTCAACTTCTACTCGGTAGAGGAGGCGCGTTTCTATGCGGAACAGCTAACGCGAGAGGCTGTTTCAGCTCTCAAAAAGTATCCCGATTCCGATGCGCTTGTCTCGCTGGCGCAATGGCTCCTTGTACGTGACAAATAAGACAAAAAGAGAAGGAAAACAGAATGCAAGATTTAATTACGAACTATTACCTCATATCGGCAATGTCCGCATGGCTCTTGGCGCAGATTCTCAAAATCTTTACGGGATTTTTCAAAGAGCAAAAGTTTTCGCTCAAAACCATGTTTTTTGGAACGGGCGGAATGCCCAGCTCCCATACGGCAACGGTTGCGGCACTTAGCACTTCTTGTGCCATTGGTGAGGGCTTTGACTCTGCCATCTTTGCTATTTCCGTGGTTCTTGCCATCATCGTTATGATTGATGCCACAGGCGTTCGCCGCGAGACCGGAAAGCAATCCCGTGCTCTCAACATTATCATTGAGGAGATTTTCAAGTCCGATGAAAAAAACTTTGATACGCGCTTTAAGGAGCTCATCGGTCATACCCCGTTGCAGGTTGTTTGCGGTTTTATCACCGGTGTGTTAGCAGCTGTTGCACTTTCCTTCGTTCCTGTATTCGGCGTATCCATTTTATGAGAGCAGACCTCTTTTTAGTGGAGAAAGGATACGTTCCCAGTCGCAAAAAAGCACAAACGCTGATTGAGGAAGGGAAGGTAACTGTCGACGGTCGCGCAGTTCAAAAGGCTTCTCAACAGATTGATGAGGGAGAACACGCGATAGATATTATGCAAAGCGACGAGGTTCGGTTTGTAGGCCGTGGCGGTTTAAAGCTGGAAGCGGCACTCGACGCGTTTGGTATTGATGCGCGCGAGAAGATTGCACTTGATATCGGCGCTTCGACGGGCGGTTTTACCGATTGCCTTTTACAACGCGGCGCTCAAAAGGTGTATGCAGTAGATGCAGGAGTTGGGCAACTCGCCAAAAGCTTGCTTGCCAATCCCGCGGTTGTTTCCATCGAAAAGCTGAATGCACGCAATCTTGTACCGGAGCACATAGGTAACACTCGCGTAGATTTGATTGTAATGGACGTTTCCTTCATTTCCGCTACCTATATCATTCCGCAGTTTCCCGCTCTGATGACCGAGGAAGGTGAGGCTGTTTGCCTTGTAAAGCCGCAGTTTGAGGTGGGAAGAGCGATGATTGGCAAAGGCGGTATTGTCCGCGACAAAGCGGCACATGCCGATGCCATCAAGCGCGTGTGCGCTGCGGCACAGAGCGCAGGACTTTTTCCCGTAGCGCTTATTCCGTCACCGATTGAAGGGGGAGACGGCAACCGTGAATTTTTATTGCATCTTTTGCGCAAGGATGCGCAGAGTAAGGTGCTTTCAGACCAACAGATTTTAAAAGTAACAATTCAGTAAGGACTTAAGGAGGCGATAACAGTGCTTAAAATTGCATTGATCACCAATTTTAATATTCCCGAAAAGGCAAATGCCGCAACTGTGGTTGCTGACCGCTTAAAGGGGAAGGATTGTCGCATTCTCGTGGCAGCTTTCAATAAAGAAAAGCTGATGCGTGTGGGCAAGCACCGTGATGAGTTTGTGTATATGCCCTTGGAAGCAGTTTATTCCGAGGCAGATGTCATCATTGTTTTGGGCGGTGACGGAACCATTCTTGAGGTAGCCCGCCGTGCGGTAAATCGCGGCACCCCTATTCTCGGCATCAATCTCGGCAGACTCGGATATATGGCAGAGCTTGAAATGTCAGGGCTTGACAGCCTTGATGCGCTCTTTACAGGGGAATACACGCTTGACCGCCGTTCTATGTTAAAGGTGGAATTGCTCTCGGGCAACGAACTTAAGTCTTTTTGTTATGCCCTCAACGATGCCGTTATTTCCAACGGCTCTGTCTCTCGCATTGTTGATTTGGAGCTTTTACAGGGGGGCTCACACGTGGCTAATTACCGTGCCGACGGTCTTATTATTGCAACGCCCACAGGTTCTACCGCATATTCTATGTCGGCAGGCGGTGCTGTGGTTGATCCGGCGGTTCCGTGCTTTTGTGTCACTCCCATTTGTCCGCATTCCTTCGGAGCACGTCCTTTAATCTTCTCGGACAGTACCGTTCTTGAAATCCGTAACGTGTGCGCGAGAGAGAAAATGCTTTACTTGACCGTTGACGGTCGTATGAATTTCGAACTTTACCGCAACCAAACGGTTCGTATCACAAAATCAGATTTAAAAACCAATCTTATCCGCTTGACACCAAGTAGCTTTTATAGCAATCTGCGCGCCAAGATGAGATCGACACAGCTTGACTGAGGAGGATATTATGAAAAGAATTCGCCAAGAAAAAATGTTGGAGCTGATCTCCAAGTATGAAATAGACACGCAGGACGAGCTGATTGAGCGCTTGCGTGAGAGCGGCTTTGAGGTCACCCAAGCCACCGTTTCCCGCGATATTCGCGAGCTCAACATCTCCAAGATGACAACGGGTAAGGGAACCTACCGCTACGTGCTTCCCAAGCAAAATATCCCCGTATACAATATGAAGTTCAGTTCTGCGCTTATCGATGCGCTTATCAGTGCTGACTATGCGTGCAATATTATCGTTCTCAAAACCCATGCAGGTCTTGCTAATGCACTTGCTGTTGGACTTGATTCAATGCATATGGAAAACATTTTGGGTTGCGTTGCGGGAGACGATACTATTCTGCTTGTAGCGAGAAGCGAGGAAGTAGCACAAAAAATGACAGAACGCTTCCGTAATATGATTAAGTAATACCGCAAATGTTAACCTCACTACATATTGAAAATATAGCAGTCATTCGTTTGGCAGACCTTGACCTTGAAAAAGGCTTTTCTTCCTTGACGGGCGAAACGGGTGCAGGTAAATCGATGATCGTAGATAGCATCAACTTGCTCCTTGGAAACCGTACCTCGCGCGAGATTATTCGTTCGGGTGAGACGAGTGCCACCGTGAGCGCCGTTTTTGAAGATCTTTCCGATGTTGCTTGCAACAGTATTCGCGAAATGGGCTTTGCAGTTGAAGATGCTTCGGTTATGCTTACCCGAACCATTAGCATTGACGGTCGTTCGCAAACACGCCTCAACGGTCGCGTTATTACGCAAGCTATGCAAAAGGAGATTGCACGCTTACTCATCAGTATTCAAGGACAGGCAGACAGTCAAAACCTTTTGCAAAAGGGCCGTCACCGCGAGCTTTTGGATGCTTACGGCACGTCAAAGGATGTACTCGCTGATTACCGTACTGTTTTTGAAGAGCTCAAGAGAATTCGCAAAGAGGTGCAAGCACTTTCACAGGACAGTGCAGAGAAATTGCGTCTCTCTGAAATGCTCAAATATCAAATTGAAGATATCGACTCGATGAAGCTCAAGGTGGGGGAAGAAGAAGCACTCATTAAGGAACGCGACCGACTTTCCAATCTTGAACGCATCAATAAACAAACGGGTGCAATTTGTCGACTTTTGCGCGACTCCGAAAAGGGAAACGCTTACGACGTTATCCGCCGCGCAGAAAGCGTTCTAACGTCTTTGAACGGCCTTGTAGACGATACCGACGAACTTTGTGCGCGACTTTCCTTTGCCGCATCCGAAATTGAGGACGTTGCCGAAACAGTGCGTTCCTATATGGATGATGAGCGCGAGGATCCCACCGCTCGAATTGACCGCATTGAAGGCCGCCTTGAGGGAATTGCAAAGCTCAAACGCAAATACGGCGCTGATGTTGCAGCCGTTCTTGCTTTCCGTGCCGATGCCGCTCTACGCTTGGATGCTCTCGAAACCTCGGACGAGCGTCTGACAGAGCTCCAAAAGCAGATAGAAGCACTTACCATCACCGCAGAACAGAAAGCCGCTCTCCTGCGTCAAAAACGTAAGCAAGCTGCAAAGGAAATTGTGAAACAGGTTACAGAATCTCTTGCGTTCTTGGATATGCCTAAGGTGCGCTTTGAGATTGCCATTGTTCCTTGCGAGCTTTGTGAGCACGGCGGTGATGATATCGAATTTTTGATTGCCACCAATCCGGGGGAGCCGCTTTTGCCGCTTTCCAAAATTGCATCCGGCGGTGAGCTTTCCCGTATGATGCTCGCACTTCGCTCGGTTCTCAACGATCACGACGGTGTTGATACCGTTATCTTTGATGAAATTGACACGGGCGTTTCGGGTAAAACCTCACGCAAGATCGGCATCAAGCTCAAAGAAACCGCAAAAACGGGCACGCAAGTGCTTTGTGTTACACACTCTGCGCAAATTGCTTCTCTTGCCGACAATCATTATCGCATCACCAAGCACGAGCGTGACGGCAGAGCCGAGACCGAAGTTCAGCTTTTGAATTTCGATGAGCGCGTAGGCGAAATCGCGCGTATTCTCGGTAGCATTGAACCTACCGCCGCACAACGCAACGCCGCTCGTGAAATGATAGAGGAATATAGATAACATGCAAAAAACAAACGCTATGCGGCGCTTGGATGCCGCAAAAATTCCTTATGAGGTGCTTGAATACGAGGTGGATGAAAACGACCTCTCGGGTATGCACATTGCCGAGCAGCTCGGCTTTCCACCCGAAAGAATGTTCAAAACACTCGTTGCAAAAGGAGACAAAACAGGACCGTTGGTATTTTGTATTCCCGTAGCCGAAGAAATTGATCTTCGCCGCGCCGCGAGCATCACAGGAAACAAGAAAATTGAAATGATCCACGTTAAGGATCTTTTGGCGCTCACAGGTTACATTCGCGGTGGTGTTTCTCCCATCGGAATGAAAAAGGCCTTTCCTACGTATATTCACGAAAGTGCCTTGCAATTCGAGCGCATCACGGTCAGTTCCGGCACACGCGGAGCACAGCTTTTGCTCCCACGCGAGGCTCTTTTGGCTTTTTTAAGTGCTAAAACCGCTGATCTTACCGCAAAATAATGTAAAATACCCCTTGAAACTTTGACAGATTTATCGTATAATATTACAGTTGACTAAAAAATAGAAAGGACTTTCTATGCAAACCATTAAGTTACGCATTGCCGAAAAAATCGCTTCTGCCGTTCTTGCAATCAATGCAGAGGCACAATTGAATGCACAAGACGTTGCCGCTATGCTTGAGTATCCGCCCGATAGTAATATGGGCGACTTGGCTTTCCCTTGCTTCAAACTCAGTAAAGCTTTGCGCCGTTCTCCCGTACAGATTGCCGCAACCCTTTGCGAGGCTCTTGCCGCTGATGAAGTCATTGGCAAAGTGGAAGCCGTAAACGGATATCTCAATATTAAAATTGCCGACAGTTATCTTGGTTCTGTTGTCGTTCCCGAAATTTTGCAAAAGGGAGCTCGCTACGGTGCGCAAACCTTTGGTAAAGGCAAAAAAGTTGTGTTGGATTATTCCTCTCCCAACGTTGCCAAGCCTTTCCATATCGGTCACCTTGGCACCACAGTCATCGGTCACTCTTTGCGCAAGCTCCATGAGTTTGCAGGCTATGAGTGCTTTGGTATCAACTATCTCGGTGACTGGGGCACACAGTTTGGCAAGCTGATTGTTGCTTATCGTAAATGGGGAAGCCGCGAAGCTGTTGAACAAGAGGGCATTGATAAGCTTGTAGAGCTTTACGTTCGTGTTAATAATGCTATCAAGGGAGACGCAGAAAAGGGCATTCCCGCAGATGAATCCTTGGCAGACGAGGCACGTGCGGAATTTCACAAGCTTGAAATGGGCGACGAGGAAAATTTGGCACTTTGGAAATGGTTTGTAGAGATTAGCCTTGCAGAATATGAGCGTACCTACCGTCAACTCGGCATCAGCTTTGATTCTTATCTTGGTGAAAGCTTCTATACCGACAAAATGCCCGCGCAGGTTCAAAAATTGCGCGATATGGGACTCCTCAAGATTGACGACGGAGCTTCCATAGTTGACCTCTCTGATTACAATATGCCGCCTTGCCTTATTTTAAAGCGCGACGGTTCTACACTGTATCCTACCCGTGATATCGCGGCTGCCGTTTACCGCAAAGAGAACTATCATTTTGATAAAGCCATCTACGTAACCAGCGCGCAACAGTGCTTGCACTTTGCACAGTGGTTTAAGGTTGTTGAAATGATGGGTTATCCTTGGTACAACGAGCTTGTACACATTCCTTACGGTACAGTTTCTCTCAATGGAGCAAAGCTCGCGACCAGAACGGGCAACGTTGTTCTTCTCAAGGATTTGTTTGCTCTTGCAATCGATAAGGTTTCGGGAATTGTAAATGAGAAGAACCCCAACCTTGAAAACAAGGAAGCAGTTGCCGAAGCCATCGGTGTTGGCGCGATTGTCTTCTATTATCTTACCAACAATCGTATTAAGGATATCAACTTCAGCCTTGAAGAAGCACTCAGCTTTGAGGGCAATACCGGTCCTTACGTTCAGTACACTTATGCACGTGCTTGCTCGGTACTCAGCCGCGCAGGCGAGGTTGCAGATGCTCCCGTTCAAATCACAACCGAAGAAGAAGCAGCACTCGTCAAAACGCTTTGCCGCTTTGGTGAGAGAGTTTGCTCTGCCATCGCCGATTATGAACCCAGTACGATTACACGTTTCATTCTCGACGTTGCCGCAGCATTCAACCGCTTTTATCACAACTGCACCATTCTCGGTGCCGATGACCCCGCGGTACGCGCTTCGCGCGTAAAGCTGACCGAGGCCACCAAAATTGTTCTCGGCAACGCATTCGACCTCATTTGTCTCTCTAAGACAGAAAAGGTTTAATCAATTTTGTTTTCAATAATTATTTCTATATATCGAAAGGATGAATCATTATGTCCGGACATAGCAAATGGGCGAATATCAAGCACAAGAAAGAAAAGACCGATGCCGCAAAGGGTAAGATCTTTACCAAAATCGGTAAAGAAATCACGATTGCTGTTAAAGAGGGCGGTGGAGACCCCACAAATAACTCCAAGCTGCGTGACCTCATTCAAAAGGCCAAGGCAAACAACGTTCCCAACGATAATATCGAGCGCTGCATCAAAAAAGCACTCGGCGGCGGCGGTGAAAATTACGAAGAGGTTTCCTACGAGGGCTACGGTCCCGCAGGTGTTGCTGTTATTGTAACCGCTACTACCGATAACCGTAACCGTACCGCAGGCAACGTACGTTCTTACTTCTCCAAATACCACGGCAATATGGGTCAAACCGGTTGCGTTGGCTACCTCTTTACCGACATTGGCGAAATCGTTATCAATAATGAAGACGGCGACGTTGACGAGGATAAGCTGATGGAGCAAGCACTTGAGGCAGGTGCAGCTGATTTTAAAGCAGAGGGTGACGTTTTCATCATCACCACCGAGCCCGACGATGTTTTCAATATTCAGGATGACCTCAGAGCAGCAGGTTATGAGATTCTCTCTGCAGATAAAACCAAGCAAGCTTCCACGTCTGTTACTCTCGATAACGAGGATGATATCAAGTTTATGAATCTTCTTATCGAAAAGCTCGAAGAGTACGACGACGTTATGGATGTTTACCATAACTGGGAAAACTGCGACGACTAATTTGATTTTTTTTTGAAAAAAGTTCAAAAAAACTATTGACAAACACTTTTTTGTGTGGTATACTACACGTAATTTAGCAAAGGCTGTGACGAAGAAGGTCGAGCAAGGGAGCCTACAGAGAGTCGGGTATGGTGTGAACCGATGACAAAATTGCTCAAGACCCATCACTTCTGAGCCGGATGTTCGAAAGATTTTGTCAAGTAGAATTCCCCGTGATTGCCGCGTCAAGGCATAGGAATTGTTTGATTCCGAGAGTGGCGACATTGTCGCAATTTGAGTGGTACCGCGAGTGTATTTCACACCCGTCTCAAAGTTTGAGACGGGTGTTTTATTTTTTAAACAAGGAGGAAACCAAAATGTCTAACTTATCATCCAACACTTTGCAGGAGGTTGCTCTGCGAATTCGCGAAATGCGTGAGATTTTCGATTTCAGCGTTGAAACGATGGCAGATAAGACCGAGGTATCGGTAGAGGAATACATCAAATATGAGAGCGGTG
>JAZQKM010000195.1:0-6309 GCA_045542155.1 Eubacteriales bacterium | reverse complement strand
GTCCCGGTGCACGCCGCGAGGATATGGAAAACTACATTAAACGCCTGCAAAAGCTCGAGGAAATCGCAGCAAGCTTCCAAGGCGTTGACAAAGCATTCGCCATTCAAGCAGGACGTGAGATCCGCGTTATGGTCAAGCCCGAACTCGTTAACGATGACGGCATGAAGCTCATCGCCCGCGAAATGGCAAAGAAGATTGAAGATGAAGTAAAATATCCCGGTCAGATCAAGCTGAATCTCATTCGCGAAACTCGGACCGTCGATTATGCAAAATAATTCTTCTCCGATCCAAAACGGATTTTATCATATATTCTAGTGTGATGAAAAAACAGCCTACCAAGGCTTCCGATAAATGCAAAACAAAAGGGAAAAACCACTCTCGGTTTTTCCCTTTTGTGTTTGTGATTTTTGGAGAGAATGCGAGGAAACCTTTTTTCGCAAGGAAAAGATCTCCCCCTCTTCTCTTCCATAATCCACACAAAAAAGGAGCCGCCCTTGTGGTCGACTCCTATTTTGTAAGCGGTGTATAAATTACTTATACTTACGCTTTCTGGCTGCTTCAGACTTCTTCTTGCGCTTTACGCTCGGCTTCTCATAGTGTTCTCTCTTGCGAAGCTCGGTGAGGATGCCTGAACGGGCGGTTGCACGCTTAAAGCGACGAAGAGCGCTATCCAAAGATTCGCCTTCTTTAACTCTGATTTCTGCCATTTGTTTTCCCTCCCCTCAACCGGTTATACAAGATTTTTTCGCGCGGGAGTTCCCGCGCGCAATATCCTTGAAAATTATACACGATTTTTGTCCTGTTGTCAAGTGTTTTTTTAATTTTTTTGATTTTTATTTTTTTGTTTCCAAAATCACGGGCGGACGGCGCAGCTGCTCGTCGGCGGCCGCAGCGCGAGGCAAGCACTTGGAATAGAGCGCAGCAGATGCCTCTTCAAGCGCAAACTGTCTTTGTGCCTCGGGCGTTGTGGGCAGGTCTGTTTGCCGTGTGACAACGGGCAAAGCACTCTTTTTGCGAACCGACGAAAGGAACCCTCTACCCGTTTCGTTTGCCCCCAGCAGGCGGACATAGGACACGGGCGCTCGCAAATCGTCCTCACTTACGCGCAACAGCGTGTGAAGAACGCCGCGTCGGATGCGTGCATCGGGATATTTTTTGGTGGCGCAAAGTGCCCAAAACTCATCGAGCGTGGATGCTTTTTTTGCAGCGTCGCAAATGCGACCGGCAAGACCGCCACCAAGACCCGCATAGACTTCAATCTCCTTTTGAGACAGCAAAGAAAGCATACCAAGCACCAATCTTTCGGCGTTTTTCAGGGTTGCGGGAGCGGCTTGGGCTCTTCCCTCGCGGCGCGAGACCTCTCCGCACACGCCCGGAAGATAAGGCATAATGGCTTCAATTTCGTTCTCCTCCCACGCGCGGCGCAAAGCCGTTGCAGACGGAAATGCTCCCGCGACCAGCCTCTTTTCGGCATAGCCGCTACCCTCGCGTTTGATGGTAACAGGGCAAATCCTCGCTCCCATTTTGCGAATGGCTCGCAGATAGGAAATTGCAAGGATATCATTGGGTGCGCACGCGGCATTTTTGTCGTTTGCCATTTGAGAAAGAAGCGAGAAATACGCACTCGCTGTGCCATCCTCGCGCTCTGCCGCCTCGGCATACGCCTCTTGGAACTCCTTGGAATCCGCCACCTCGGCATAGCGAGAAAGAATGCTCAAATCGCCCGTCTCCGAGCCGAACCAAACCTCATCGACGCAAAGACGCTCGAGAATTTCGATGCCTGCGCGTCCGAAAAATTCCGCGCTGGATGCCGCATACGGGAAGGGCAGCTCAACCACTGCATCCGCTCCGCTCGATACCAAAATCTCGGCTCTTGCGTGCGGCGACAGCACCGCAGCCTCACCGCGTTGCACGAAGTTTCCGCTCATAACGCAAACAATCGCATCCGCTCCGCTCGCGCGCGCCTGTTCCATTAAATATTCGTGCCCCCCGTGGAACGGGTTGCATTCGCAGATGATACCAATAGTTTTCACCGTGTTTTTTTGTGAGGAAAACTTCTTGCAAAGAAGTTTTCCCCACGCCCCTTTCAAGAAATCTCTAACAAAAGGTGTATGGATGTAAGTCGTTAGTAACGAATAGTCAGTCGACGCGAGCGCAACGCTCGCTTTGGCTGTCGCAAGAAATCAGGGGCCGCCGAGACCCTGATTTCTAAAAAGTTTGTTTTGCATTGTGAGGCGACCGGTGGTCGCCCGCTTTTTCATTTTTCTTCACCCAATTATACCACAAAAACTCCTATTTGTCAAACCGCTTTCGGTATTTTTTCGGGCGAAAAAAGTTTTCCACACCCCTCTTTCTTCTATGTGCAAAACTGTGGAAAACTCTGTGGATTATGCGGAAAACTTGTATTTTCACCCCTTTTTTCGCCATTTTTCTCCAATTTATGCAAAAACACTGTGGAAAACCCTTGCACAGGATGCCCTTTTTGCTCCTTTCTTTTTTTCTTTCTTTTTATAACTTTTATAAAACTATTGATTTTTTATAAAAAATCGGTTATAATGGTGTCACAAAACACAAAAAGGGGGACAAGTGATGAATTTGCGAGAAATGAGCACGCCTGCTCTTGCCTATCTGGGTGACTGTGTGATTGAGCTTTGCGTGCGCGAGCACTTGGTCTCCTCCGGTCTTTCGACCTCACGGAACCTCAACAAAGAGGCTCTGAACTACGTTCGCGCAGCGGCACAAGCCGAGGCGATGAAAAAGCTCTTCCCTCTTCTTACCGAGGAAGAAGAAGCGTTTTTCCGCCGTGGGCGGAACATAGGGCACACAAACGTTCCCAAAAACGCAACCGTCAGCGACTACCGCACTGCCACGGGAATGGAAGTTTTATTTGGCTACTTACACGTCTCCCATCAAAAGGAACGCATTCACGAACTCTTCCGCGCCGCGTATTTGGATGGTGCGGACATAAGAAAGGAAAATGATGATGAATAACCCGAAAATTAAAATTGTTGTTCGCGATTTTGGCGAAATGACCGCAGAGCTCTACCCCGAGAAAGCCCCCAAAACGGTTGAAAACTTTTTGGGACTCGTCAAAAGCGGATTTTTCAGCGGCCTTATCTTCCACCGCGTTATCAGCGGCTTTATGATTCAAGGCGGCGGCTATAATGAGAGCTTTGGCGAGACCAATGCCCCTGCCATCAAGGGCGAATTTGCCGCAAACGGCTTCCCTCAAAACGACCTGAAGCACACACGCGGCGTTCTTTCAATGGCGAGAACACAGAACCCCAACTCCGCATCCTCTCAATTCTTTATTATGCATCAAAATGCGCCTTATCTCGACCGTCAGTACGCGGGCTTTGGCGCGGTTATTGAGGGCATTGAGGTGGTTGATAAAATCGCCGCTGTTCCCACAGGTCGTATGGGTTGGTTCGACGACGTTCCCCGTGTTCCTGTCATTATTGAAAAAATGGAAGTTATTGAGGAGTAATTTTGCTCCCAAAATTCGGAAAGGCAGATAAGATTTATGAATATCAAACTGTTAAAATTGTTAAATAAAAACGCACGCACCTCTCCCGCCGACCTCGCTACCATGCTGGGTCTTACCGAGGAGGAAGTGCTTGCCCAAATTGCCGAAATGGAGCGCGAAGGTCTCATTCGCGGCTACAAGGCAGTTATTGACTGGGACCAGCTCGACAACACCTACGTCTCCGCTATTATCGAGTTAAAGGTTACCCCAAAGGCAGGCTTTGGCTTTGAAGAGGTTGCCGAAAAGGTAATGAAATACCCTCAGGTTGAAACGGTCTATTTGATGTCGGGTGTGTACGACCTCAACGTTGTTGTTAAAGGAAAAACGCTGCAAGAGGTTGCCAATTTTGTTGCCAAGGAGCTCTCGGCTATGGATTCCGTAACCTCCACCGCAACACACTTTGTATTGCGCCGCTACAAGGAGCTGGATGTAGAATTGCTCGGCAGCGGCAAGGATGAGAGGGGAAATTACTCACTGTGATGGATTATCAAAAGCTGCTTTCTCCCACCGTCGTAAACATTAAGCCCTCGGGCATTCGTAAATTTTTCGACATTGCCGGCACAATGGAGGACGTCATTTCCCTTGGTGTTGGCGAGCCCGATTTTCCCACCCCGTGGGAGATTCGCAAGGCGGGCATCCTCTCGCTCGAGAGCGGTAAAACCCGCTACACCTCCAACCGCGGCTTAGAATCGCTGCGCGAGGAGATAGGCAAATACGTCGACCGCAAATACGGTGTTTCTTACGACGCAAAGAGTGAGATTCTCGTGACCGTTGGCGGCTCCGAAGCGATTGACGCTTGCATCCGCGCCATTGCTTCCCCCGGCGACGAAATTATCATTCCCCAACCCAGCTACGTTTGCTACGAGCCCATTGCCGCTCTGTGCGGTTGCAAGCCCGTCATTATTGAAACCAAGGCGGAGAACGCCTTCAAAATTACACCCGAGGAGCTCAGCGCCGCTATCACGCCGCGTACAAAGGCACTCATTCTGCCCTACCCCTGCAACCCCACGGGTGCTATTATGGAAAAGGCAGACCTTGAGGCGATTGCAGGCATTCTGCGCGGCACGAACATCCTCGTCATCTCCGATGAGATTTATGCTGAGCTGACCTTTGGCGATGCTCCGCACGTCTCTATCGCATCCATTGACGGAATGAGAGAAAGAGTCGTGCTCATCAACGGTTTTTCCAAGACCTTTTCGATGACGGGTTGGCGTCTCGGCTACGCTTGCGGCCCCAAGCCCATTATGGAACAGGTTACAAAAATTCATCAGTTTGCCATTATGTGCGCACCCACTACATCGCAATATGCCGCCGTTGAGGCTCTGCGCAACGGTGACGAAGCGGTTGCCGCTATGCGCGAGGAATACGATATGCGCCGCCGTCTCATTGTAAACGGCTTTAATAAGCTCGGACTTTCCTGCCGCGAACCCAAGGGGGCTTTTTATGCCTTCCCCTGCATCCGCTCCACGGGCATGTCCTCCGAGGAGTTCTGCGAAAAATTGCTTTGGGCAGAAAAGGTCGCTGTTGTTCCCGGTACCGCCTTTGGCGAGAGCGGTGAAGGCTTTGTCCGCGCTTCCTATTGCTACTCTACCGAGCACATCCTCGAAGCACTCAAGCGCATTGAAAGATTTTTGAATAGTTTATAAGAAACGAGTAAAGACGTGGGGGAAACTTCTTGAGAGAAGTTTCCCCCACACCCCTTTCAAGAACTTTCACACGAAGGGGCAAAAATAGAGTTGTTAGTATACAAACGGATGGACGGCGCGAGGTACAACCTCGCTTTGGCTGCCGCAAGCGGCTGAGCACCACCAAGACCCCAGCCGCTAAGAAAGTTGATTGGCGGTGGGGCGGGATGCCAAGATAGCGAAGCTGCGTGAGCGAGAATGAAAAACATCCCGTTGGGGTGTTGGAACGCGAACGAGACAGGGCCGAAGTGAGACCCACGGACACCCTGATTTGTGAGAAAGTTATTTATCTTTATAGGGGCGAACGGTGTTCGCCCGTTCCTTTAACACATAAAAAAGATCCCCGCGGTGCAAAATGCACCACGGGGTGTTTTTTGTAATGTTTTTAATCGTAGAAAACATCCTCTTGCTTAGGATCCGCATCAAAAGGATAATCTTCGGGATACTCTGCCGGATACCATGTTCCGATAAGCGTTGTTGTTTCTTCGGGGGGCGTTTCATCCTTGTTGCCGGAAGCAAGCCAAATAACAACGCCAACCACAATAGCAATAACGACAAGTGCAACGGCACCGATGATAATCCATTGCTTTTTGCCTAGCGGCTTCTTTTCCTTCTTGGGTGCTGCGTTTTTGCTTTCTTTCGGTTGTTTGGGTTCGGTCGTTTCAGCCTGAATAGCATCCGCCTCCACAGGTTCTACCTGCGTTTCTTGCTCGATGTTCTCGGGCTCTGTATAGTTCTTATTTTCTTCCATCGCTGTATATTCCTTTCGAAAAAAGCGTTGTTTCAATGCTTACTGTGCATCTGCAAGCTGACTTGCGTAAGCAAGAATTGCTTGCCAGGTGTCCCCTGCAAAGATCTCTTGCATTTGCTCTGCATATGCGGATGCAGTGTTGAGATATACGGGAATTTGCGCAAGATTTGCACTTACGGTAATGGTTTGTCCCGTGGAAACGATGGTCTCACCGGTGTTCAGGTCGATCCATTCACCCGCGGGGAGATAAACCTCACGCGTAACGGTGGATGCGTAATCCAGCACCGTTTTGCCATTCTCGTTTGTCTTTGTATTGCAGGTCAAAACAGGAGCCAAGAGCAATGCGT
>JAZQKM010000194.1:0-3703 GCA_045542155.1 Eubacteriales bacterium | reverse complement strand
AGGCTCGTCGACCTCTGCCTCGATGGGTTCCTCGGCAGGCTCGGGAAGCACCTCGATGGTGCGAGTTTCTTCGCTCACCTCTGCCTCGGTGCCGGCACCGTAATAGCGCTCGGTGTAGTGGCGCTCGGTGGTGCGAACGGTCTCGTGGGTGGTTGTGGTCGTTGTGGTCGTTCCGGGAGCTACGGGAGTCTCTTCGGGGGTGGGCTCTTCTTCTATAACCTCTTCTTCAAGAACAGGCTCCTCGATGACGGGCTCTTCTTCGATGACCTCTTCGGGGGCGGGTTCTTCTTCTGCTTCGGATTGGTCGTTGTCAAACTCCCACGTAAAGTTTGCATTGGCGGGAATGACGGTTTCGTCCTCTTGAATGAGTTGCGGTACGTGGTCGGGATCAAGCTCGAAGGTTGCCGCGGGCTTTTCCTCACGCAGATACTCGCGAATCAAGCCGCGAGTAATAAGGGTTTCGGTATCGGTAAAAGGATATTGCTCCTCGTAGTTGACCTCTTCGATGTCGATGGGAGAAAGGCCTTGCTCTTCGCAAGCGCGTTGTACCAGTTCAAGCGCGAGCGTGAGCTTGCGGGGAGAGTTGACCTTGAATAGGAAGGGTGTCTCTGCATATTTTTTCTTGCTGCCAACGTCGCGTCCGCGGTAAACCGAATCCTCCAAGGTGGAAGGCTCAAGCGCCAAATAAAGGTCGAGCGTGCGGGGACGGACGTTTATCTTGGCGATTTGTGCGTGCTCGTTTGTGTAGGTGTCAATGGTCCAGCTCATGCGCTCCTTGGTGCCCTCGTAGCCCATAAGCGCATTGCGGATGGCACTGTAATACTTTTTGGTTTGGGGACGTGCTTGCATCAATTTTGCCTCGCAGCTCTTGCGATAGCGAGCAATGATGTAGCAACCCGTCTCTTCGTCAAAGCCAACGATGCGCTCGTTGCCAAAGAGGTCGCTTTCGTAATCGTCGTCGTTCTCTTCCGCATCGGCTTCTCTTTCGGCTTCGTCTTCGGCTTCGGCCTCATCCTCGGTATCCATCTCGTCAACCTCAAGCTCCTCATCCTCGGCCTCGGCAAATGCGGGGGTGCTTTCACCTTCCTCGACGGGACGCTCAACGGCAACCTCTTTCTCCATGCGGAGTTGCGTCTCGAGCTTCATAAACTCGGTGATTGCCTTCATCATCTCCTCGGTAGCGGCACTGAACTGCTCGCTCTTGCCCTCGGTGACGGTGGTAGTGTTGGTTTCCTTGATAATCTCCTTGGTGGTTTCGATGATATGCTTTTCAACAATGGGAGCCTGTCCCGCGTATGCAGGTGCGCCCTCGGTGATAACGGTATGCTCAACGGTTTGTGCCGCAGGAGTTTCGAGTTCTTGTGCAACAACGGCAGTTTCGGTAACCTCGTCGGTCTCCTCAAGGGGTTCTTCGACGTCTTCCTCGACAACCTCTTCTTCAACCTCTTCCTCGTATTCCTCAGCCATCACAGCTTCCTCGGTGGCGGAAAGATTGGAAATAGCCTCTTGCGCCTCGGGGTCGCCCTCGTAATAGTCGTAATCGTCAACGACCTCTTGCTCGGTTTGGTCTTCCTCCTCGTAAACCGCTTCCTCTGCGATAGCAGCCGCTTGTGCTGCCGCCTCTTGTGCGGCTCTTTGAGCAGCTCGCTCTCTCTCCATAATAGCAGCTTGCTTTTCCGTTCTTGCGGAAATGAGCAGATAGCCCTTGGCATAACAAACAACCAAGAGCAAGCAAAGAACAAACGCACCTACCGCTGCGGCGATGGCCAACACCCAAAGGGCCAGCTCTGCCGTGGCAGATACTGCGCCAAAGGAAAGAGCGGCTATGGCATAGTTCGCCCCTGTGTTGTTATCATAATCGTCATCAGGCAGGTCTATCTCACCGCTGCGCGCGTGACGCAATTTGCCGATGAGCATACAAATGCCTGCGATTTCGGCACCGAGAACACACGCCAAAACAGCAATGGCGATATAATAAACGTGCTCTACACTCAGACCGATTGACATTGCAAAAAATTGTTGAAGATTCAAGGTCTTGTCCCCCGTTCTGTCGGAATTTCCGACGACTTCCTAATTTAGAAAAATTTGGATGGCCCAAATTGTTCTATTCATATATATTGTAGCACAACTCCAATTAAGAATCAATATATATTATTAAAAAATTTTAAGGATTTTGCGTTTTTTCATCGCAATATCTGTCAAAAAGAGACATTTGGCGTGCGATTTTGCAGAATAAACAGCTCGCCGCACAGCGCGCGAATCGCAGGAGCGTTCAGCGCCGCTCCCGTGTGATTGAAATCTGCGGCGTCACGAATCCGTTTCATAAAAACAGGCAAATGACTCTCAATGAAGGTCATATAGAATTTTTGCACCTCGCAAAGCGATGCGTCCGCCGCCGTCAGGCGCGCATAGGCTTTTTGGGCAAGCTCGAGTGCCTCGGCATAAGGAAAACACAAGTCCTCGGGAACGGCGCGCCTTGAAAGAGCCAAAAAATGCAGTGCCCGATTTGCCTCTGCAACGCTTGATGCAAGCTCTCGGCGCAGCCGTGTCAGGTCGGCAATCACGAATAGCAGGTGCTGTCTTTCCCCTTCTGCTCGCACAATGGCACGGCAGACCTTGGCAAATGCCGCCTGCCCGTTTTGCGTTCCAAAAACACCCGCCTCGCTCGAAAAAGACTCTGAAAGCTCTTGGAAAATACTTACCGTTGCGTTAAAATACGCATTTGCGGCGCTTGTTTTTTGTGCGCAATCCTTTAGCAAAGCGCGAGAAGAGGTGTCCGTTTGACGGGACACCTCTCGGCAGTGTGCGCGCAGCGTGGGCTCGTTGCTTGCGGCAAGGTCGCTCACACGGCGGCAAATATCTTGTGTATCGCTATTCAAAAGATACTCAGGGTACATTGACAATCTCTTTCTCCTCGGCATACTTGGGAACGTGCTTGTCGCCCGGCAGATAGACCGCACTCTTGGGTACGGCAAAGCGGATGGCATTCGGCACGACCTCAACAGTGAAGTGGTTTTGACAGATAAGCTCTCCGTCAAAGGAATAGATAAATCCCTCGGGGGCATCGATTTCGATTTTTTTGCCGCGGCGGTATTCCAAAATTTTGGCAAAACGGTCATCATTAAGGTGTGTGCCTTCGGTATAGACCTTAATCAAGTTGATAAACGTAAAAATAGAGATGGGTTTGACAAGACAGACCTCAAGCTGACCGTCATTATCCAAGGAACGGGGAGCACAGCGGAAGGAACCGCCTACGTACTGACCGTTGGCAATGGTGCAAAGCAGAATGTTTCCGTCGGGATTGAGCAGCTCGCCGTCAACACTTACACGGCAAGCATTTTTCATCGCCTTGAAAAGCCCGACAACAACGCCTGTGGTATAAGCGTTTTTGCCGCCGATGAGCTTTTTGCGGCGAACCTTCATCATCGTTTCTGCCACAGCAGAGTCAAAGCCGAAATGCGTAGCATTGATGGCATATTTGTTGCCAACACGCATCAGGTCGATGTATTCTTCGGGAGCATCGAGGAGCTCTTCCAAATTCCAAAATACCTTTTTGCCACCGTAGTATTTGACGAAATCGTTCCCGCTTCCGCAGGGGAAATAGAACAGCGAATGCGCGATCTCCATGCCCGCGGTGGCGTTGGCGAATCGGTTCAGCGTTCCGCCGCCGCCGCAGAGGACGATCGCGTCGGAAAGCGGGACC
>JAZQKM010000193.1:0-4899 GCA_045542155.1 Eubacteriales bacterium | reverse complement strand
AGAAAAAATCAAGAGGTAAACACAAAAACCCCCCCGCCGTGGCGGTGGGGTTTTTCTTAAAAATCAAATTCGGATAAGATTAATCCTCTTCACCCTCGGGATTGAGAAGTTGATTGATGGTTGTTTCCATCGCAGTCTCGTTGTCGATAGTGCCTTGTTGGATCTTATCGTATGCATACTCTTCGTTGACGTTTTGAATAAGGTTGGTTTCAATACCACCCCAAGCATACAGGAGAGCAAAGTCATAAACCAAGGAACCCTTGATCATATCCATAACCTCGCGAGAGCCGTTATCCTTAGCGGCTTGCAGGTAGATGGTTCTTTCGTAGTAAGCATCCATAGTGGAACCGGGCAGGCTGGAGTAAACAGCCATAATTTCCATCATACGCTCAGCATACTCATCATTTTCTGTCATTTGGGGAATCGCCCAAAGGTGTGCCCAGTTGTTAAAGTAAATAACACTGCGGGAATCCATACCTGCTTCAAGAGTAGGAATAGGAAGAATGCCGTACTCGAATTGAGCAGAGGGATAAATCTCGGTTCTTACGTTGAACAAAGAGCAGTCTGCGAAGAGAACCTGACCGGACAAGAAGTTAAAGTTCAGAACGTCGGAGGACTCGTGAGGAATCCAGGTTGCGTTGTGCTTACGGTTAAAATGATTGTAGATGTAATCGTAAAGCGTGTTGGCAGAGGTGGTGTTAACTACGAATTCGGGAACGCCCTCCTCGCTCATTTGGGTGATACGGCCGCCGGAGCCGTAGAAGTACCAAAGTGCAGAGTAGAGATATTGGTGATAACCAACAGTGTCACCGCCCTTATACTTGTTCTCTACAAGCTCGTGGTTAGAACCAACACCGTGACCGGTAGCGTGAAGTGCACCGTCGGTTTTGTCGATATCGATGTTTGCCTTGGTTGCAATGGTCAAGAGAGTTTCCATCGTCCATTTTTTAGCCAAAACAACGTTGTAAATGTTGCTGTACATTTGGTCGCCACCATACAACTCGTCTACAATATCCTCGGCGTAATCCTCATACAGATCCATATTAACAATGGAAAGACCTGCAACGTCCATGGTGGAAATGTTCATATCGCCGCTGATGAAGTAGAGCTTATCCTTTACAGAAAGCTCCTTGATTGCGTTTTGGTCAAAGGCAGGTCTCGAAAGATCCATATAAGCGGAATCCTTCAAATTCTTCAACAGATTTTGTGTTGCTGCCTGTGCTGCGCGCTTAGCTGTCATAATGGTCAGATCGTAGCCGGTACCGTTTTGAAGTGCCGAAACCAAAAATTCTACTTGATCTCCATCGGATGCTACCTGTCTGATTTTGCAGTTGTAGTCGGATTCGATTTGTTGGTTTCTGCCGTATACGGCATAGGAAATAACGTCTACGTTGCTGTTTGCTTCTTCTACCCAGAAGTCAACACAGCGGTAGTCGTTGTTACCGTTTTGAACCTGTGCGTTGTGAGCATCGGGGTCGGTTCCCGCAAAATCACGAACGTATGCCTTGTATGTATAACCGTCCATATCGACGATTTCAGGCATATCAATTTCGGAGTTTTGAGAATTGCCGGGGCCATTGCCCTTGTTTTTGTTGTTGTCTTTTTTCTCGCCGCAGGCAGCCATGCAAGGAAGAATCATGCAAAGAGCCAAAAGCAAGATGAGTACCTTCGTGATACGTTTCATACTTACTCCTTTTGTTTTAATATTTTTATTTAATTATTTAATCTCCAAGGGATTTTTAAGTTTTTCAACGGTGTCTTGCAGGTTTTTGTTAATTTCTTCTTGTTTTGTTACCGCGTTGGCATACATACCACGTGCTTTGATGGTCAACTCGCCAAGAACGACAGAGCCCAACTTCTCCCAGTCGTAAAGCAATGCGATATCATAAACCATAGAGTTTTTGATGATATCCATAACATCACGGGAGCCCGCATCGGGTGCTGTGGTATAATAGAGGGTTCTTGTGTAATATGCGTACATTGTGGAGGATTTCAACTGTGAGTTGGAATACGCCGCAAAAACGTTCATCATATACTGCGCAACCTCAGAGTTGTTTGTCATATTGGGAATTGCCCACAAGTGATTACAGTTGGTAAAGTAAACTACGCTATTGTAATCATTGCCCACCTCGTAGGTGGGATTGGGCAAAATACCGTATTTAAAGGGTCTTTTATTGTAGAGGTCTGTTCTAATATCGAACAACGTCATTTCGGTGAAAAGACAACGGCCGGAGGAAAAGATATTCCATCGCGGTCCGGAATATCCGTGCGGCAACCACCCTGCGTTGGAACCTTCGGCAACGTTAAATTTATCGTAGAGATAGTCAAACAGGTCGTTATACTTTTCAATAACCAGTGTGGCATTACCCTCTTCGTCAATTTCGGTCAAGCGTCCGCCCGAGCCGTAGAAGTAGTAAACACCCATGCCGGTGTAAGCAAAGTAGCCCAAAACGTCACCGGGCTGTGAACCAACCGCAAGGTTGTCGGAACGGTCAACGTCAACGTTAATGGTAGTAGCCATTGTCAGCATGGTATCAATGGTCCACTTTTTTGCCAAGACAAGATTGTAAATATCGGCATACATTGGGTCCTCAAAAAGCTCTATAAAGGTATCGACGTATTCATCGTAAAGCTCCAAATTGACAACGGTAGGTCCGCAAACCTCAAGTGTGGAAACGTTCATATCGCCGCTGAGGTAATACAAAGAATCGCCCAAAGCAAGCTCTTTGATGGATTTTTGGTCATAAGAGGGATGCAAAAGATCCAACGTGGGCATTGCGTTCAAATTGCACAAAAGATTTTGCATAGCCGCATTTGCTGCCGATTTTGCAAGAATAACGGCAAGATCCAACTTGTTACCGTTCATATAAAAGTCTCTTAACTGAGAGGTCATTTCACCCGATTGCGAAACCTGCTGGATGCGACAGTTAAAATTGGTTTCGATTTGAGAGTTTCTCAAATAAACCGCCAGAGCAATCGCATCTGTTGCGGTATCGGCATTTTCGTCTACCCAAAAGTCGATTGCCGCATATCCGTTGTTACCAACACCGGCAATTTGCTCCTCTTCGCTTACATCGGGGTCACCGGTGCGCACGAGAGCCTTGTAAATGTATGGTTCACCGGGTGCGCCGAAATCTCTGATTTCGGGCATAGGAATGTTCGCGTCATCATCTAAAATGTTATTGTTGTTGTTTGAGTTCGGCTTGTTCTTGTTATCGTCACGCTTACCGCAAGCCATCATACAAGCAAGCAAACTGGCAAACACCAACAACAGAGCGATTAGTCGCACAGAATGCTTCATAGTTTATTCTCCTTGAAATGTTCTTCTTTTATTGTGCTTTTGTTGCAAAAACATCAGCAGTTACCAACGCACGCAAACGCGCGCGTTGGTAACTGATAGTGATATGTAAAAATTACTGAACAACGTCATCCTCGGGGTTTATAAACTTTGCAATGGTTGTATCAAGTTCTTCCTGTGCAGCAGGCAACAACAGAACAAGACTACCGTGGTTGTTGGTAGTTCTTCTAAACCACAACTCAGAAAGCTCAGTTGCCCATCCACCCCAGTCGTAGAGGAGTGCGATATCATAAACGGTAGCCTTCTTGATCATATCCATCATGTCACGTGCGTCGGGGTCAGTTGCTGCCAAGAAGCAAATGGTTCTGGTATAGTAAGCATCCATTGTAGACTTTTCTCTGTTGAGGTTAGAGTAAGCCGCCATTACGTTGAACATAAGCTGTGCCGTCTCAACATCCTCAACGTTGTTGGGAATTGCCCACAGGTGAACTGTGTTGTAGAAGTATACTACCGAATTGTAGGAATCACCCGCCTCCTTTACAGGGTTAGGCAACAGACCGTATTTAAAGGTAGCATCTTTGTAAAGGCTTTTGCGAACGTCCCACAGAGTCATATCTGTAAGAAGCGTATCTGCGTTGCTAATAAAGTGCTTTTGTCTGTCTACGGAAAAGCCGTGAGGATATTTTTGTGTTGTACGTTTTGTGGGGTGAAGCTTATCAAAGATGTAGTCGAACAAATCTTGATCTTCTTTGATAACAAACTCAGGAACGCCTTCCTCGTTTATTTGCGTAATACGTCCGCCTGTACCGTAGAAGTAGTAAACCGCATTTTGGTCATATTGGAAATAACCGATTGCATCATTCGGATTAGCACCGAGGTCACCGTCAGCCTTATCTGCATCAACAGAAGCCTTTTCGGCAATCTTCAGCATGTTCTCGATCGTCCATTCACCGGCGCGAACAATATTATAGATGTTAGAGTAAAGCTGATTTCCGTCGAATGCCTCTACAATAGCATCGCTGTATTCCTCGTAACGGTCGAGGTTAACAATCGTGGGAGCAACGCTATCGAGCGCAGAAATATTCATATCACCGCTGACGTAATAGAGTTTGCCGGCAATGGAAAGCTCCTTGCGTGCGTTTTGGTCAATCGCTTCGTGCTGCAAATTCAGCGAAGAGAGACCGTTCATCTCTTTGAGCAGGTTTTGGGTTGCGGCACTCGCAGCGGATTTTGCCAAAATGATGGTCAAATCAAACGTATCACCGTTTTGCATATATCTTGCAAGCTCCTGCACCATATTGATGGTTTGGGAAACCTGTCTGATTTTGCAGTTGTAATCTGCTTCGATTTGATTGTTACGCTCGTAAACGGAAAATGCCAAAGCATCCTCGGGCTCACCCTCTTCGGGGTTTACCCAAAAGTCTTCGCAATAGAAGGCAGGGTTACCGTCAGCCAGTGTGTCGCCGCCGGTTGCTGCATTGGAACGAACGTATGCACGGTAGATGTAATCGTCCAAATCTACGATATCGGGCATATCAACGCCGGTACTGGTATTGTTGTTGCTGGTGGGTTTCTTCTTTTTGTCGTCTTTTTTGTCGCAA
>JAZQKM010000192.1:0-12299 GCA_045542155.1 Eubacteriales bacterium | reverse complement strand
CGATATCATTGTATTAAAATAGCAGGTCTTTCAACCCACCAATCTAATCTTGTTTACATCGAGCTTTGCTCTTAGCAATTTTACTTTTGTTGAGTAGTATTCTCTTTGAATTGTTCGAGATCCAATACACATACTATTTTTTAGCTTTGTACTTCTCTCTTGTTGTTCAATTTTCAATGACCGTTTGTCGCCATTTTGCGCGGCGACTTTGATATTATACCACATCCAAAACCCTTTGTCAATACCTTTTGCGAAACTTTTTTCACTTTTTTTGATATTTTTTTGCGGTTTTTTGATGGGATAGCGCCATTTCGGGCAACTTTTGATATTATAGCACCAACTCCCCCGTTTGTCAAGAGGTTTTTTGCAAAAAAATCAACTTTTTTCAACATTTTCTTTTCTCTTCTCTTCTTCAACATTTTTCGATTTTGAACTTGACTTTTGCTCCTCGAAGGTCTATAATATAGGAAGCGAAAAATGAAAAGAGGAATTGTTATGTCTGTGGCATTGCGCAAGCCTCACAAGGACTTGACCGAAGGCAATATTCTAAAACAAATTATACTGTTTGCTCTGCCCTTGATTGCTACGTCGGTGCTGCAGCTGCTCTTTAACACCGCTGACACCATTGTGGTTGGCCGTTGGGGTGGAGACACCGAAGCAGAACGCGAAATTGCGCTTGCCGCAGTCGGTTCTTGCGGTGCAATCATCAATTTGGTGGTTAACATATTTATGGGGCTCTCGGTTGGCGCAGGTGTTTGTGTGGCGCACGGCATTGGCGCAAAAGAATTTGGTAGCGTAGAAAAGACGCTCCATACCGCCGTATATACCGCTCTTATCGGCGGTGTTCTTACAACAATAGCGGGGCTTGCACTAACTCCTCAGTTGCTTGGCTTGATAGGTGTTGAGAAGTCTATTCTCCCCGAGGCGATTCTTTATATGCGTGCATACTTTTGCGGTATGCCTGCGGCACTCCTTTACAACTACTGCGCGGCTATGCTTCGCGCATCGGGTGACACCGCACGTCCTCTTGGCTTTCTTTCCATCGCGGGTGTAGCAAACGTATTTCTTAATCTTGTAATGGTTTTGGTGTTCAAAACCGGTGCTTTGGGTGTTGGAGTTGCAACAGCCGTTTCCAATTACATCTCCTGTGCTCTGATCGTTTTGTTCTTGCGTAAAACAACAGGTCCTTGTCATTTGGACGTTAAAAAAATCGCCATTCACAAGGAACCCTTCAAAAAGATCCTTTCCATTGGTCTTCCTGCGGGCATTCAAGGCTCGCTCTTCTCTATTTCTAACGTGATTATCCAATCAGCATTGCAGTCTTTCCAAAGTGCTACTGTAATTGCAGGTCACACAGCTGCATCGAACGTTCAGGGTTACATTTACACCGTTATGAACTCCACGGCACAATCCTCAATGAACTTTACCGGTCAGCACGTGGGGGCGAAAAAATACAAACGTTTAAAGACCGTTGTACTGTGGCACTATCTTTTGGTGTTTGTTGCAGGTTTCTCGCTCAGTTGCATCATTTTCTTGCTTGGAAAGCCTCTCTTGAACGCCTTTATCCCCGGAAATACCGCTGCCATTGAGGTAGGAATGATTAGCTTGCGCTTGATTGGACTCCCCTATTTTATTTGCGGTTTTTTAGACGTTGGCAGTTACACGATGCGCGGCTTTGGCAAATCGCTTGCCCCTACCATCATCTCTCTGATGGGCGCGTGTGCATTGCGCATTGTTTGGATCTACACGGTCTTCTATCCTTTCTACCCCGACAACATTGCCGTACTTTACCTCTCCTACCCTATCACTTGGTTTGTAACGGCGGTGGTATACGTGCCTATGATTATCAGAGAATTCAGAAAGCACCGAAACGACGATATATCAAACATCACTGAAGAACCCATAACCGAACAAAAAACAGCGCAGACGTGATTGACACGTCTGCGCCTTTTTCTTTACTATTTAATAATGGAAGAAAATCAATCGAATTCAGGGAAATCGATTACAACCTCACGGCCGAGCTCTGCAGATTTTGCAATACCGTCGATGATAGCTTGGTTGCGCAAAATTTCGAGAGAGGAAACGGGTGCGGGACGGTTGTACTTAATAGCGTCGAGGAAGGTACGGATCTTGAGATCAAACAGTTCCCATCTGGTTTGAATAACGGGAATGGTGGTTTGCGTCTGCTCGCCGCATACCTCATGGTACAGAGTCATAGGACCGCCAACAGTGCCGTTCCAGCACTCGGTGGAAGGAATACGGAGACCACCCTTGGTACCCAAAATAAGGGTGTCGCCTGCGGTATCCATATTCATTGCCCAAGAAATACGGAAGTCGAGGATGATGTCGCCTTCGAGACGTACGAATGCTGCTGCGAAATCGTCAACCTTGAACTTTTCTGCATACTCGGGATGGTGAGTCTTTACGTAGTTGGAGTAGTTGGGGTCGGTGCCAAAGAAATTGGACTTGTAGCCCGAAACGGTCAGGGGCTTGGGATTGCCAACTGCGTTCAAAACCATATCCAAAGAGTAGCAACCGATATCACCGAGTGCACCAAGACCTGCGGTCTCATCTTCGATGAAGGTGGTGCCGTAAGGCGTGGGAATACCGCGACGGCGGCCGCCGCCGGTTTGAATGTAATAAATCTTACCGAGAACGCCGCTCTGGCAGATCTTTTTGATCATCTTCATGTTCGCATCCATTCTGGGCTGATGGCCGATGGAGAGAACCTTGCCGCTTGCCTTCTCTGCCTTGATAACTTCAACAGCCTCGTCGAGAGTTACGGTGAAGGGCTTTTCGAGAAGAACGTTGATGCCTGCGTTGAGGCAGTCGATAGCGGGTTGTGCGTGTTGACGGTTGTAGGTGCAGATGGAAACTGCATCAAGGTTGAGGCTCTTGTCCTCAAGCATCTCTTTGTGAGAAGCGTAATCAGTCTTAACGCCTTCAACACCGAACTTTTCAAAAAACTTCTTTGCCTTGCCGGGGATGAGGTCAGCACCTGCAACGATATCTACGTCGGGCTGTTTGAGGTAAGACTTGATGTGAGACTCTGCGATCCAACCGGTACCAATAATACCTACGCGCATTCTTCTGTTGGTGTCAATTACTTGCTTTTCTTGATTTTGCTTGAAATCATCCAATCCCATTTTTAAAATCCTCCGTTAAAATATTTGTTACGGCTACTCAACAGCCAATCGTTTTCAGGTAAGCGCGGCTCTTTGCGGCGCATTCCATGGGGGTAAGCCCCATAGAGGGGTTATCCTGCTCAACAACGACCCATTCAGCACCTGCATCTTCTGCAGCCTTGAGAATGGAGGGGAAATCTTGCTTGCCGCTGCCAACAGGACGGAACTCGAATTTTTGCGGTGCGGGCTCGGCTTTCTTTTCAATGCCGATAAGCTCATACATATTCTCGGATTTGGAGCCTGCGAAATCCTTGAGGTGTACCACAGGGGAACGTCCGCTGTACTTGCGCAGATAGTCGGAGGGGTTTTCACCGCCTACGTTAACCCAGCACATATCCAGCTCGGTTTGGAGCAGATCTGCGGGAACACTATCATAAAGAATATCCAGTGCGTATTTGCCATCGATCTTCAAAAACTCGAAGTCGTGGTTGTGATAAAGCAGGGTCATGCCCAATTTTTTAGCAACTGCACCAAGCATTTCAACGTTCTTAATAACGTCTTGGAAGTTGGGAGTGCCGGGGCGGTATTCGGGGGTGAGGTAAGGAACGGCTACGTACTTGCAACCAATGGTCGCGTACTGACCGAGAACGCCCTCGGGATCCTTAATCATATCGAGGTAAGGAACGTGTGCAGAGATCGGAACAAGACCGATTTCCTCACACATAGCGCGAACTTGTTCGGGAGTATGGCCGTAAAGACCTGCGAACTCAACGCCGTCATAGCCCATCTCTTTAATCTGCTCGAGTGTGCCGCGCAGATCGGCGGATGCGTCACCTCTTACCGAATAGACTTGAATTGCTACCGGAAATGCCATATCTTTATTCTCCTTTTCTTTTGCTATAAGATATAAAAGAGTTTATAAGATAATTATAAGACAAATCGTGCTGTTTTTCAAGACAATTATTAAGAAATATAGGACAAATATTGCTATCAGTATTTGGCAAGAAGGCTGAAAAGCGTTTCGTCGGCACAAATGATAACATAAAAGTGCTCCCCGTGGGCTTGCATCTCTACAAGATAGCGTTTTTCATCAAATAAAACACCTGTGTAAGAATAAATTTTGTTCTTTTCTCTTGGGATTTCATTTTTCATTTTCGCTTCGTACGGCTTCACCGAAAGAATGTCGTCGAGTCCTACTCGGCAAACCACCGTTTTGCGGCGGCTGTAATGCTCGGTAATGATGAAATCGGTCTTGCCCTCTTCCCCTTCCACCAACTCGTAAGAGTAGGAGCGCAGAATG
Organism: Eubacteriales bacterium; assembly: GCA_045542155.1. Classification (GTDB taxonomy): domain Bacteria; phylum Bacillota; class Clostridia; order Oscillospirales; family CAG-272; genus UMGS1865. Next base: position 7,874 of record JAZQKM010000192.1, on the reverse strand, counting down.
CTCATGGAAACAATCAAGATGGTGCCCGCAAGCGAGCAAACACCGAGAATTTGAATGAGCCCGGGAACGGGCGCACCGGGATATTGCGAGGTGATATAAAGAACAATGCCGAGCGCGGCAAAAAACCACGCAAGCAGCTTTTCCTTTTTCTTTTGAAACTTGGGATGATATACGTACATTGGAACTTCTCCTTTTTACTTCCCTACGCAAAAATGCGAAAAGATGTGGGATACGATATCCTCGGAGACTGCTCTGCCATCAAGCTCGGCAATCGCCTGCATAGCTGCCTCACAGTCGCTGCAGCAAAGCTCTACGGGGAGTCCGCAAGAAAGTCCGTCATTTGCACGTTTGAGCGCCTCGAGCGCCGTAAGTGCCGCGCCCTTTTGGCGGGCATTGGTGAGAACGGTATCTTCTTTGGTATCCAACTCCCCGTTGATAAAGCAGGACTCCACAAGCGCGGAAAGCGCCTCGGTTCCCTTTCCTTCTTTTGCACAAAGCGTTACCGTATGCGTAAAATGTGCGGTATAGAAGTCTTCTTCCTTGATGCCAAGGTCGGACTTGTTGATGATAGCAATAACGGTTGCATTGGTGTCCAAAAGAGACTCTGCCAATGCCTTATCCTCCTCGTCGGGAGCGACAGAGCCATCAAAAACTGCCAAAATCAGCTCGGCATCCTCAAGGGCACGACGGGCGCGGTCAATACCGATTTTCTCAACCACGTCATCGGTCTCGTGCAAGCCCGCGGTATCAAACAAACGGAGTGTTACGCGGCCGAGCGCGGCAGTCTCTGTGAGCACGTCGCGAGTGGTTCCCTCTACGTCGGTGACAATGGCGGCATCGCGACCGACAATGCAGTTGTAAAGCGAGCTTTTGCCAACGTTGGGCTTGCCGCAAATAACAGTGGAAATTCCCTCGGCAATGGCGTGTCCCGTGCGATAGGTATCAAGCAGTTTTTCTACGCGCGCGATACTTTCTTCAAGTGCGGCTTGCATCTCCTCGCGGCTCATTTCGGCAAGGTCCTCGTCAGGGTAATCGATTTTTGCATAGACGGATGACAAAACCGCGCACAAAGCGTCGTAAATCTCACGGCATTTGCGCTCTACGCGACCGTCGGTTCCTGCGTGTGCCAGGGTTAATTGCTCGCGCGTTTGGGCTTCCAAAAGGTCACCGAGTGCCTCTGCTGCGGAAAGCCCCATTTTGCCGTTTAGGAATGCACGCCGTGTGAATTCTCCCGCCTCGGCGGCGCGTGCTCCTGCCGCAAGACAAGCGGTCAGGATCGTTTGTGTGAGCAAAATGCCACCGTGGCAGCAAATCTCTACCGTATCCTCGCCCGTAAAGGAAGCAGGGGCACGGAAAACAGTAGCCAAGCCGTGGTCAATCTCACTCCACTCTCCCCTATCGTCGGGGGCATAAATAGAACCGAAAACAGCGGTACGGGGTGCATATTCGGATAATTTCTTACCGCTCTTTGGCGAGAAGACTTTTTCGCATACCGCTATGGCATCGGGACCCGATATGCGCAAGAGGGCGACACCGCCCTTTCCTCTTGCCGTACTGATGGCGGCGATGGTATCTCCAATAAACATACTCTACCTCACAAAAAATATTGGGGAGAGCGAACCTGCACTGTATCGGGTTCTCTCTCCCCATCATGCGCGGGTGCGCAGATTTTGTTAATTATTCTTGGGTTGCCTTGCTATCGTCGAGGAACATAACAACGCGGCGGTTGTTCTCGGAGCCGATAGAGTTGGTGGAAACGCCCTCTACGTGTTGAACCTCAGAGTGAATGATTCTTCTCTCATAGGGATTCATGGGTTCAAGCATAACACTCTTCTTATACTTAACAACCTTTGCTGCCATGCGACGTGCAAGCGCGCGCAGAGTTTCCTCGCGCTTTGCGCGGTAGCCTTCGATGTCAAGGGTAATCTTCACGTAGTCGTGCTTTTCGCCCTTAATCTTCTTGTTTGCTGCAAGGTTTGCAAGATATTGCAGAGAATCCAAGGTTTCGCCGTGGTGACCGATGAGAAGGCCTGCACCCTCACCGTCAACGGTAATGAGGATATCGTCGTTGTTGCCTGCTTTTTTGGCAACGGTCAGGTTCAGCTCCATATCGGAAACGACCTGCTCAATGAAAGCGAGAGCAATGTCAGCACCGCCAAGAGTATATACAGCAGATACCTTTGCTTCGCTTGCACCAATGCCGAGGAAGCCGCGCTTGCCCTCTTCAATTACGGTAAATTCAATATTTTCAATGGCTACGCCAAGCTCAAGGGCAGCCTTTTCCTTTGCTTCGTCAACGGTCTTTGCCGTTACAATCAATTCTTTTTTCATGGTCTTATATTACCTCATTCGTTGTTCGTAGTATCGTCGGTCTTCGTCTCTTCCACAGGAGTCTCTTCTACAGGAGTTTGCGCTTCGGGAGCCTCATCTTGGGGCGCCTCTTCACTCTCGTTTTTGCGATCGTCCTTCTTAAGGAGTGCCTTGCCGAAGGGGAGCTTTTGTGCTCTCTCGGCAGCCTCTGCCTTTTCTTGCTTCTCTTTCTCTTCAAGCAAAGCTTTGCGCGCAAGACCGCGCTCACGAGTATCTTCAAAGTCCTCATCGTCAATGTAGTGCAGAGAACGTACCGCTCTTACCTGATCATAGGACTTATTTTTACTTTCTTTGTTGATCTTCTTTTTGGTTTTGCCTGCCATTTCCTTCTCTGCTGCCTTGTAGTCTTCCTCGGTAAATTTGGGAAGAGGCATAATGCGAGACATAATGAAGGACTTGAGAAGACCGATCCAGCTACGGAACATCCAGTATACACCGATAACGGCAGGAACCGCCATGGTGAAGAAGGTGGACATTGCGGGCATGGTTACGTCCATCATCGAGTTGGAGCAAGCCTGTTGTCTTGCATCGATACCGTCGTTTGTGGCGGGTTGATACATAAACTTGCGGTTGATTTTAGAGGAAAGGAAATAGGTGACAAAGGTCAGTGCGGGAACCAACAAAAGCAACCAATAACCGTTTGCCAAGTTGCCAAAATCGGGATTCAAACCAAAGTTCAATGGACCAATGTTAAAATTGGGGATCATATCAACGGCATTCTTGAGAGAGTCAAGTGCATCTTGGCTAAATGTGTAATATTGGAAGTTACTGAGAGCATCAATAATTCCATCATTACCCTTGAGCAACGACAACAGCTCTATGGTACCACGGTTAGATGCCAAGCCCATACCAAGACCGCCCGCTGCAGGGGATGCGGTTGCAAAGGCAGTGAGTGCTGCGGTAACGTTAGCGCCTTGACCCAACACGTAATGCAAGGGGTCAATAACGATATAATAGAGTGCCATAATGATAGGCATTTGAAGCAACAGCGGCAAGCATCCGCTATAAGGGCTGAAGTTCTCGCGCTGATAGAGCTCTTGAATTTCCGCCTGCATTTTTTGCATAGTGGGTTGGTCGTTGCGTCCCTTGTACTTGTTTTTGATAGCCATTTCCTTGGGACGGAGAGTTGCCTGCTTAATGGAGTTCTTTTGTTGCTTAATGGAGAAAGGCAACATCAGAATTTCGATAACGATTGCGAACAAGCAGATACCGACAACGTAGCTGCCAAAACCGAGGTAAGTGGTAATCCAGTTCAAAATCTTACCGATAACGCCGAGAAGTCCATCCCAGAAGCTGCCCTTTTCGATGGCAACGGTTTCGCGGAATGCATCAATCAGTGTTTCAACGTCTTTAGCGTTGAGCTTGTCAAGAATACCGTTTTTGGCTTCGTTAGAAAGCTCCGCGTCGGTAAAAGCAGTTGTTCCTGCTGCGGAAGAGATTGCATTCGCTTTTTTGATAACATTCTTCGCGTATTCGAGGTTGAGCCCCTTGTTTTCGGCATAGTTGCCCTTAGGGTCAAAGCCCTCGGCGGTCATATCATAACCGCGGTTTGCTGCAACCAAAGCCTCACGCGCATCGAATTGTTCCTTTGCGCCGAATGCCGCAGAAAAAATCTCGGCTACCTTAGTCAATTCATTGGGGGAAAGTCCGTGCGCTTCCATTTCCTCGGTAGAGTTCATTTGGAACTTTTCCTTGTTAAAGGGGAGCGTGGGAGTCTCCTTTTTTGCACAACCGACAAGAGCGGTCAGCATCAGTAGAATCGCCAACACAAGAGAGGCGATACGTCCTGTCATTTTCTTTGTTTTCATGTTTGGTTTCTTTCGCTCAATGGCGAAAAACTCCCTTCTTGTTTTTGGGATTTGCACCGTCTGTTCTGATTTTTTGCACGGTGCTGCAAAATCATTGTGCCTCATTTTCGTCCTCGGTAAAGCCGTACTCCTCGGGGTAAAAATACTTTGTCATAGGCGCAACCTTGTAACGGCGGTTGCGAAGTCCCTTCTCGGGTACAGGGTCATATCCCGGTGCGCAGAAGGGTTGGCAGCGAAAAATTCGCATAGCCGTGAGTAACAGTCCTATAGAAAATCCGCGCTTTTGGAATGCCTGTATCGAATAAGCCGAGCAGGTTGGAGTAAAACGGCAGGTCGGTCTGCCCTTTAGGGGCGAAAGATACTTTTGGTAAAGACGAACGAGCCAAATACACAAGTGCTTCATGGCGTTACGTCCTCTTGGAACATATCTAATTTTGCGAATCCGCGACGCAATTCCTTCTCAACGTCGGTGGATTTGATGTCGAGAATTCCCTCTTTTGGGGTGACGACCACCAAATATCCCGTTTTGAGCTCGGGCTCAACGGCGCGATAGCCTGCGCGCAAAATGCGCTTAACTCGACTGCGCTGTACCGCACCGCCCACACGCTTGGTAACGCTGACACCAAAACGGTTATACGCCTTTTTTTCGGGATTCTCTTTCTTGAGTCGCTTTGCTGCATAATCGCGCAAAACGAACACCGAAACATACTGCCCCGAGAAGCGCGCGCCCCGCGAGAAGGTCTTGTTATACAGATGATGTTCCTTTAATGTTGTGTACTTCATTGGCTCTTTCCTCTGGCTAAAGTTTTGCTTCCGTCATTGAAAAATTTGAAAAATAGAAAAACGTGAATTGTCGCTAACAAACAAACACGCCGACAGCGCGAACGCGCAAGGCACGCTTCACAGCAGTCGGTGTTTTATGTTGGAATTGATTCCCTTTGGGCAATCAATTAGTAGGTCAGTCTCTTTCTGCCCTTTGCGCGTCTTCTCTTGAGTACGTTTCTGCCATCAGCAGTCTTCATTCTCTTTCTGAAGCCGTGCTCCTTCTTTCTCTGACGCTTTTTCGGTTGGTAAGTTCTGAGCATCGTTTGCACCTCCTTTAGATTAATCGGAAGCGTTTCACACTTTCAAGCCTGGAATACGCTTTTTACACAATGACACGACATATTATAACCGATTCTTCCCTTTTTGTCAAGGGTTTTTTGAAAATAATTCAAAATATTTTCCATTTTTTTATTTTATATATTATTTAGTCTCCAATGGAACAGCTTTGCTGACGGTACTGTTTTGGCTTTTTTGATACTGTTTTGTCCAATTTATCACCGATTGCACCACGCGGAACAGGCTGTACGCCGCCATAATGAGATAGTTGAGGTCGGCAATGTTCCCTATGCAAATGAGCGTCCACATCACTAAATTGGCAGCAGCGGAAATGAGATTGTAATACGGTGCTTCAACATAGCGTAACATACTCAGCACGGTGATAACAAGTCCGATAACAAAAAGGAAAATATCCAATGCAGCCTGCTTTTCTCCTGCAAAAAATGGCAAGAGAAACCAATAGCAGCAAAGACACCCCACAACTGTCAGGGATATAACAATGATTTCTCCTCGCCATCCCAGCGTGCGAAGCTTGGTAGATTTACCGTCGGCGTGCTTCTTCCAATGAAAGAAGGAAAACAGCTGCAACGGCATAGAGACAAGCAAACAGTTAATAACCGAAAAATACAGCCCCTCGCCAAGATATCCAATTCCGTAAAGTGCTGCATTGAGCCCACCTAAAAGAAAGGAACGACGGTCAACGCGCGCACTGAGCAGCAAAATGACCAGCGTATTGAGGGTTGGCAACACCTTATACCACTTTTGTCTGAATACAAAAGCACACGTCAAAATGGCAACGGCGCAAACGCCCATCGGCACCCATTCGAGCCATATTTTTTTGTGGTCTGTCTTATGTTTGGTCATACTCATCATATAAATTTCTCTCCAAAACAAGGATTTAAAAGGTCAACATATTATAGCACACCGCATTCCGTTTTGCAATAGCGTAGTAGGACGATTTTTTGGCAGATATGTCCTGTTGGGATATCCAAAACGACAAAAATCGAAAATCTTTTCTCTTTCCGCAAACAAAGCGGATTTTCTCTCTTGACGGACGACAGAAAAAATGATATAATGGGTATGAAATTTTGAAGGAAAGGAGTCGGATGATATGGACATAATCAAAGAAGCGGATTTTCGCAAGGAGCTGGCAAATAATCCCCGTGCGGGATATCTCTTTTTTGGCGATGAGGATTACTTGAAATCCTTTGCTGTCAAGCAGGCGCGCGAGCTGATATGCCCCGACCCTACCTTTGCGTTTTTTAATGAAATTCGTTTAGATGCTATGGATTTTGAGGCGCAAAAGCTGATTGATGCGCTGATGCCCTTGCCCATGATGGCAGACAAAAAATTGGTCATTCTCTCGGGGCTCAATTTCAACTCAATGAAGCCCAATGAGATAGATGACCTTTGCGATGCCTTTTCTGCCCTGCAAGACTACGACTACAATATGCTGATTGTAAGCGTTGCCGCAGAGCACCTCAACGTGGGCAAACTTCCAAAAGCTCCCTCGACGCTTCTCAAACGTCTTTCGGAATATTTAACACCCGTTCAGTTTGACCGCTGCTCCACAGCAAAGCTTACCGCGTGGGTGCAAAAGCACTTTTTGCACAACGGAATTGAGGCTTCCCCCGCCCTTTGCTCGCTCATTCCCGAATACTGCGGACACAGTATGTATATCCTCGCAAACGAGATTGACAAGCTCAGCTTTTATTTGCGCTATCACGGAAAAACCGTTGCCGACGAGGAATCGATGCGTCTCGTTTGCACACCCGTGAACGAATATGATACCTATGCTTTTGCCAATGCCATTACGGCAGGACGCTCGGAAGAAGCTCTCGCAATTCTCGCCGATTACCGTTTCCGCCGCGCGGACCCCATTCGTATTTTGGCGGAAATGTCGGGAACCATTTGCGATATGGCAATCATTCGCGCAATGACTGCTGAGGGCGCCCCCATCAATGAAATCTGCGCCGCATTCAAGCCCACGTGGCACGAATATCGCGTAGGTCTCTATCAAAAGAGCCTGCGGCAGATTTCGGAAACACGCTTGCGCAACGCATTGGAATTTTGTCAGGAAGCTGACCGCGCCCTCAAGCTCTCACCGCAAGGATATACGGCACTCGAGCAACTCATTTGCAAATTTTAATGATTTTGGAGATACGCTATGGCTAAATTATATTTTAAGTACGGTGCAATGGGCTCTTCCAAAACCGCAAACGCCCTTATTACCAAGTTCAACTATGAAGAACGTAATATGAAGGTTTGGCTCATCAAGCCCTCGATTGACGACCGCGACGGTGCAAACATCATTCGCTCTCGTATCGGCCTCGAAGCCGTTGCCGAGGTCATCACGCCCAATGCTGACATCCTCTCCTTATTTGAAAACAACCACAAGGATTGCAACGTCATCATTACCGATGAGTGCCAATTCTTTACACCCGAGCAGGTCGGTCAGTTGCGTAAAATCGTTGACGTATACGATATTCCCGTAATGTGCTTTGGACTGCGCACCGACTTTTTGACGCATCTCTTCCCCGGTAGCCTGCGCCTATTTGAGGTTGCCGACTCCATTACCGAGATCAAAACCATCTG
>JAZQKM010000191.1:0-6493 GCA_045542155.1 Eubacteriales bacterium | reverse complement strand
GGCGGTATACGACTGGACGAGCCTGTCACCGACGTGGCGCTTGCGATGGCACTGATCTCCTCAATGACAGACCGCATTATCCCCGACGACCTGATCGCAATTGGTGAGCTTGGTCTTGCAGGAGAATGCCGCTCGGTCTCCAATTTGGAGCAGCGCATCAAAGAAGCGGAACGCCTCGGATTTAAGCACGCCATCGTTCCCTACCGTAACATCGAAAAGCGCAAAATTGAGACAGAAAGCATCAATATTATTCCCATAAGAGGCATTTATGAAGTGCTGAATATGATGAAGGAAAGCGAATAATACAAATGCTGCAAAACCGAAACAGAGAAAGGAAAGAAAAAATGGCACGTAAAAAAGTTGATTTAGGCACGTTAGGGTGTTTCGGAATTCTGCTGTTTCCAATCATTTTTCCCTTGTTAGTAATAATTGAGTTGGCGAAAAAATACTAATGTAGTGCACCTTTAAATTCTAAAAGAAGATAAGAACATTCGATACTAGAAAGTCCAAGAGCCCCATCCGATTTGGATGGGGCTCTTGCGTGTTTCATTATTATTTCTTCAATTTCAACGTCTTCTCATAGGCCGCGGTGACGGCGCTCATTGCGGTGGAACGGAACGAGCCTTCCTCAAGTGCGTGCACGCCTGCGATGGTTGTGCCACCGGGGCTGCATACGGCATCCTTGAGTTCACCCGGGTGCTTTCCGCTTTGGAGCAAGAGCTCAGCCGCTCCCAAAAGGGTTTGCGCGGCATAAAGGTTTGCTTTGTCGCGCGCGAGTCCACACTCTACTGCGCCATCGGCGAGAGCCTCGGCAAACAGATAGACAAATGCAGGACCGCAACCCGAAAGTGCACTCGCGGCATCGATTTTCTCCTCGGCAATCTCGTCGAGCTTACCTGCTTTTGCAAGCGCGTGCAAGAAGGTATCGATTTCATCCTCGGTAACGGCATCGTTTGTGGTATAGAGGATCATTCCCTCGCCAACAGAAACGGGCGTGTTGGGCATAATACGAATGATAGGTGCTTTCATTCCGCACATCTTTTCTACTGCCGCCACACTTACACCTGCCGCCATAGTGATGAGCACAAAGCGATCTTTCCTTTCTTTGAGAATGGGAGAGATCTCCTCAAACAGACCTTCAAAGCCTTGCGGCTTAACGCCAAGGAAGATATATTCAGCACTCTGTGCGACTTGTTCCAAAAGAGCCACACCGCAACCGAGAGACTCGGCAAGCGCGGCGGCTTTTTCGAGATTGGCGTCACAGAGTGCGATTTCGGTAGGATTTGTGGACTTAGCAACGGCTTGTGCCAAAGCTCCGCCCATATTTCCGCAACCGATAAAACCAAATTTTATTTTCATAATGGCTCCTTCCCCGTCAACGGATCTGTCCGTTGCCGTTGATAACGTATTTATAGGTGGTCAGCTCCTCAAGTCCCATAGGACCGCGCGCGTGGAGCTTTTGGGTGGAAATGCCAATCTCGCAACCCAATCCAAACTCGCCGCCATCGGTAAAGCGCGTTGAGGCGTCTACATAAACCGCGGCACTATCCACCGCAGCCGTAAAGTATGCGGCATTTTGTTCGTTTTTCGTAATGATCGCATCGCTGTGATGCGTGGAATGAAGCGCGATATGCTCTACGGCGTCCCTTACGTCCTCAACCACACCGACTGCGAGAATATAGTTGAGAAATTCGGTGTCAAAATCGGCATCGGGTGCAGGTGTTCCCTCAATGATTGCACCTGCTTCGGCATCTACACGCAGCTCAACGGGTGTTTTGCCATCCCGAATACGCGCATCGACGAGTCTCTCCTTCAAGCGCGGCAAAAATTCCTTTGCAACCTTGCGGCTGACAAGGCAGACCTCCTCTGCATTGCAAACAGAGGGACGCGAGGTTTTGGCGTTTTCAATAATGTTCAGTGCCATATCGATGTCGGCATCGCCGTCCACGTAAACGTGACAGATGCCTGTGCCTGTTTGAATGCAAGGCACTTTTGCATTCTCCACGCAAGCGCGAATAAGTCCCGCGCCGCCGCGCGGAATGAGCAGGTCGACATAGTCGGTGGCAGTCATCAATTCATTCGCACCCGCACGGGTGGTATCTTCTAAAATATTGACAAAGGTTGTGGGCAAACCAATCGAAGAAAGTCCTTTTTTTAAGGCTTTTACAATCGCAGTAGAGGAACGATAGGCTTCTTTTCCGCCACGCAGAACGCAAACGTTTCCGCTCTTAAGTGCCAATGCAGCAGCATCGGACGTGACGTTTGGACGACTTTCATAAATAATGGCGACCACGCCCATGGGGACACGCACCTTGCTAACCTCGATACCATTGGGACGCGTAAATTGATCGGTAACTTTTCCTACGGGATCAGGCAGTTTAACAACGTCTCGAATACCATCTGCCATAGAAGCGATGCGCTCTTTTGTGAGGCGCAAACGGTCGATCATGACGTCGTTCATCGTATCCTTAACACCCTCAATATCTGCGGCGTTAGCGGTAAGGATAGCATCGGTATCGGCTACCAGCGCATCTGCCATAGCGAGGAGTGCCTCATTCTTTTGTTCGGTGGAAAGCAGAGAAAGCGCGCGTGTGGCTTTCTTTGCCCCCTGCAAAATTTCAAGTGTTGTCATCTCATACTCCTTTTGCAAAAAAGCGCGTGCCAACCTGTTTGCCCTCAAAGAGGTCATACAAGAGGTTGGGTTCTGCTCCGTTGAGAATAACCATTTCGCATCCCGCATCGCGGCAAAGCTCGGCTGCGTGGAGCTTGGTCTTCATTCCGCCTGTACCGAGTGCAGAGCCTGCATCGCCTGCAAGAGACATAATCTCGGGGGTGAGCGCGTCAACGTTGTGAATCAGCTTTGCATCGGCGTACTTATGGGGGTCTGCGGTATAAAGTCCGTCAATATCGGAAAGGAGAACAAGGCAATCCGCGCCTACACTTGCGGCAACCATTGCAGAGAGTGTATCGTTATCGCCGACCTTGATTTCCTCGGTGGCAATGGTGTCGTTTTCGTTGATAATGGGCAAAACCTCAAGCTCCAAAAGACGGCCGAGCGTATTTTGAAAATTGTGATAGCGATCATCGTGCTTGAAGTCCGATCCGGTCAAAAGAATCTGCGCTACGGTATGGTGATATTTTTGAAAGAGACGGTCGTAAGTATACATCAGCTCGCACTGTCCCACAGCGGCAGCCGCCTGTTTTGTGGGAATATCTCTGGGCTTTTCCTTAAGAGAAAGCTTGCCCACTCCCATTCCGATTGCACCGGAAGAAACGAGAATCATCTCGCATCCGCTGTTTTTGAGGTCACTGATTACCTTGCATAGCTCTTCAACGCGACGAATATTGAGTCTTCCGTTTGCGTGCGCAAGGGTTGACGTGCCAATTTTAATTACCACTCTCATTGTTCGGGTCCTCTTTCTGTAATCTTTTCTACATTATAAACAAAAAAATGCCTTTCGTCAAGACTTATAAAGAAAAAAGGATGCAGAAATACGATTTCTACACCCTTCTAACAATCAATTCAGCAGTTCAAACTTGTAGCCAACGCCCCAAACGGTTTTGAGAACCCACTTATCGGAAACGCCCTCAAGCTTTTCACGCAAACGCTTAACGTGTACGTCAACGGTACGGGAGTCACCAAGATAATCAAAGCCCCAAACCTTATCCAAAAGCTGGTCGCGTGTGAATACGCGGTTGTAGTTGGAAGCTAAGAAATACAACAGCTCCAATTCCTTAGGCGGAATATCAACCGAGCGATTGTTGAGCTTGAGCTCGTACTTTTGCAGGCTAATTTCAATATTTTCAAATTTGATAACCTCTTCTTCACTTTGACGGGTGCTTGCTTGGCAACGGCGCAAAACCGCTTTAACACGTGCAGAGAGTACCTTGATATCAAAAGGCTTGGTTACAAAATCGTCTGCGCCCAGCTCGAGGCCGAGAACGGTATCAAATGCGTCATTTTTTGCGGTGACGAAAATGATAGGCTTAGAAGAGATTTCACGAATCTCGCGGCAAACCTGCCAACCGTCTTTTTTGGGAAGCATAACGTCAAGAAGCACGAGGTCGGGAGAGAAAATTTTGAAATAGTTAAGGCCTTCCATACCGTCGGTTGCAACCTTAATATCGTAACCTTCATTCTCAAAATAAGATTTGAGAAGCTCGGTTACGTTAGAATCATCATCGATAATCAAAATCTTTGTGTCGGTCATAGATAGTTTTCTCCTTTACGCTTGTCCAATTCATCATTACTCATTATAAAATAGAAATGGGGTGATATCGTGACGAAAATATGAATTTTGAAACAATTTGTTCATTTTAAGTGATTTTTTCTTGTAACAACATTATAACATAAAATCGAATAAATTGCAAATGGTTTTTGAACATTTTTTTGATTTTTTTGATTTTTTGTGCAAAATAACGTCTTTTTTGTCGTTTTGTAGAAATTTCAGCCTAAAATCTGTTCAAAATTCATTAAAGGTTGTTAACATTTTCTCAAATTGGAATTATAAACGAGAATTTTTTGTTTGGTAAAAGTTTTGTAACATTCTAATCTCTTTTCAAATTCACACAAAGTTAGAAATAATTTTGGTGTTGCTATTGCAAAAGCGTGATATTTATGTTATAATAATTGGGATAAAATAACAAAGGAGCACAAAACAAATGAAACTTGGTATCGTGGGACTTCCCAACGTGGGAAAGAGCACGCTCTTTAACGCCTTGACTAACGCAGGCGCTGAATCGGCGAACTATCCTTTTTGCACCATCGAACCCAATGTAGGTGTGGTAACCGTTCCCGATAAGAGACTTGATTTTCTTGCTGATATGCATCACCCCAACAAGTACACCCCTGCCGTTATCGAATTTGTTGACATCGCAGGTCTTGTTAAGGGTGCATCAAAAGGCGAAGGACTTGGCAACCAATTCCTTGGCAATATTCGTGAGGTCGACGCTATTTTGCACGTTGTTCGTTGCTTTGAGGATGAAAACATCATTCACGTAGACGGCAAAATCAATCCTATGCGCGACTTGGAGACCATCAATCTCGAATTGATTTTCTCGGATATGGAAATTTTGGAGCGTCGCATCGACCGCACCAAAAAGGCAATGAGAGCAGACAAGAAATATGCTGCAGAGCTTGCCGTATTTGAAAAGCTGATGGCAGCCCTTGCTGACGGCAAGTGCGCACGCACAGTAGAACTGACCGAGGATGAGGAGGCTTGTCTCTATGACACTCCCCTGCTCACTCGCAAGCCTGTTATCTATGTTGCAAACGTAAACGAGGACTATGCCGCAACCGAGCCCAATGACTATGAGGCTTACGTAGCCCTGAAGGAATATGCTGCAAGCGAACACTCCCAAATCATTCCTATTTGCTGCCAAATCGAAGCAGAAATTGCACAGCTTGACGCAGAAGAAAAAGAAATGTTCCTCGCTGACCTCGGTATTGAGGAAAGCGGTCTTGACCGTCTCATCAAGGCAAGCTATGCCCTTCTCGGTCTTATCAGCTTCCTGACCGCAGGTCCCGATGAGTGCCGCGCGTGGACCATTCGCAAGGGCACCAAGGCTCCCAAGGCTACAGGAAAAATTCACTCGGATATCGAACGCGGATTCATTCGCGCCGAAATCGTGGCATTTGACGACCTTGTTAAGCACGGCTCGATGAACGCTGCTAAAGAAGCCGGCGTCCTCCGCAGCGAAGGCAAAGAGTATATCATGCAGGACGGAGATATCGTATTCTTCCGTTTTAACGTCTAATTTCACTATGATTAGAAAAGTAACTACCAACGACCTTGCTGAGTGTGTTGAAGTAATCAAATACAGTTTTTTAACAGTTGCAGATGAGTTTGAATTCACCGCAGAAAACGCTCCGCGCTTTACCGCTTTTGCTACCTCAAAAGAACGCTTGCTCTGGCATTTTGAAAACGAAAAAAGACCAATGTTCGCATTTGTTGAGGACGATAAAATTATTGGATATTATTCCTTGGCACTCCAAGCAAACAATGCGTGCGAGTTGAACAATTTGTGTGTATTGCCGCAATTTCGACACCAAAAGATAGGTGAAAAACTTTTGCTTCATGCCTTTGATACAGCCAAAGACCTCGGTTGTACGAAAATGAACATTGCAATCGTTGAGGAAAATCAACGTTTGCGAAAATGGTATGAGAAATTCGGCTTTTCTCACACCGGAACACAAAAATTCGATTTCTTCCCTTTCACTTGCGGTTATATGGATAGAGAGTTAAACTAAAATCTTATCTACACAAGGAGGTCAAATATGAACTGTCCCTACTGTGGCAATCAAATGGAAAAAGGATTTATTGAGCAAACACGAATTCTCTATCCTTTAGAATGGACGCCTGCCAAAGCTGAACCGAGAATCTTTCAGAGCAGAAAGCGTAATATCAAGATGACAGCCGCATCAAAGGGTGGCAGATTGATGATGCATTACTGTGCCGACTGTAAAAAGTTCAAAGTCGGAGGCCAAGCGGGC
>JAZQKM010000190.1:0-3243 GCA_045542155.1 Eubacteriales bacterium | reverse complement strand
CTTTGCCTCAATTTCGTTGACTGCCGTACGGTAGCTGACGCGAATGTACTGTGCCAGCTCCTGCAAGCTGTCAATAACGATGTGTGCTACAATGGGTTCGTTCTCATACATCGTGCGGCGCATTGCCTCAAGCTCGGTAATATCGCGGAAAACCACGAAGTAGTAATCCTTTCCGCGCGAGCGCAGAATGTAGCAGTTGAGACCGAACTTTTTACCGTCGATTTCGGTAATCATCGGTTTGGTGCGGTCAATCGGTACACCGTCCTCGTTAAAGACAATGTCCTTCACCTGTCCACCGTTTTGCGCGTAAGCGATGATATCTGCAATCGGTACTGCACAAAAGGTGGTCAGAGGCACGTTGCAAACGGGGGAACGGAATTGCAGCATTTCCTGCAAGGCACCGCTAACGATTTTAACGGTTCCCTCTTCGTTTACGACCGCGTAGGGTATTTCAACCACGTAGCGGAACATATCACTCAATTCGGTATTGAGCAACTCTGCCGTATCGTCTGCCGAGCTAACTCGGTGATAACGCACAAGATATGCCGAGAGCAGGATGGTTACGGCGACCACGTACGTACCGAGCAGAATAATGCCCAAATAACGAATGTCAGCCAATGCCTCCTCTACGAATACAACCACCAAGAACATAGCAAGAAGCAACGCACCGATGATTGCGCAAAGAATCAACGGAGCTCGCAGGTCGGTTCTTGATGCATAACTTTTCTTTTTTGCCATATTGTCACTCTCCTTTTTGTCAAGTAAGGGGATGCTTTATTTGCTTGGACGAAAGCAAAACTTTATTTACTTTTCGTCTCTGTCTTTCATTTTTTGAAGAATTTTTTGGTGCAGCGCCGCGGTAACGATAGCGTATGCTCCCCACAGTGCCACAAAGTAAAAGCTACTCAAGCCCAAGCAGCAAACTGCCGAAGCCAAAAGCAACACAGGTGCCACTCTCATAAAGCCCCCGGAACGGCGAGCATTTTGCAAAATGACGTTCACACCGGTCAAGCACAAGCCTGGGAGCAGGATAAGGCACATATTGTAAATTGCCATAAGGAATACCGATTGTCCGTTGGCGAACATCACAATCAAAAAGCAAACAAAGTAAATAATACCTGTTACGGGGCCGATGGTCAGCAAGCAAGCCGCCGGTGTCATACGCGAGCGCCATTCGGTGTTGTAGTATTTGCGCAAGAGCACCACGTTGGAAAGATAGGAAATGATAAGCGTGGGTACGATGACGAGTGCAGGAGCCAGTCCCACAATCGTATCGGCAACCATACGCAAATTGCTTTCGCTAAAGATTTGTGCAAAGTTCTCGCGGAGTTGCTCCAAGGATTCCTGTGGGAGTGCCGACTGTGCGGATACAGATTCAATCGATTCCCACAAAATCTTCCCTGCCTCGGCACCAATGGTGATAAATAAATCCTTGATATCGTTTATAAAGCGTGTCAATACATCGTAATTGACACTGCCGTAGGTTCTCCAAAGAACGACGCACAGAGTTGCGAGCACTGCAACAATAAAGCCAAGCAGCGTGTGCAAAACCGTGCTTGTTCTGCCAAGGTCGCGCGCGTGCGCCCACGCCATGAGGGCAGCAGACGGCAAAAAGGCAAATACCAAAAGCGGTGTGATGGGATTGGCGCTTACCCAAAATCCCAATCCGTAGGCAGCTGCCAAAAGAATGATTGGTAACCACTTGTATTTTGGCAACGTCATAAACAACCACGCAAGCGTTCCCGTGCCAAGCATCAAGGCAAGCACAACGGCACCGCCAATGGGCAAGGAGCTCAAAACCGTTGCGATAATGGAGGTTAAGAGCAGTTGAATGACTGCACCGATATTACGAACAGCAATAACAGTATAAACAAACAAAGCGCCAACCGCAAGACCCATAAAGGAAGCGGGGATTGCTCCGGAAAGAACGCAACCGCAAAGCAGAACAGCAAACAAAGACAGTGCCAAGTCTTTTTTATCCAACTTCGGGAAACCGTTTTTTGTTTCAAAAGACTGCATATTCTCCTCGTTCATTCTGCTCGCCTCCTTTCTGTTTTTTGCCTCGCGCGCGCACAGTACGCGCATTATAATTCTTTATTATTATAGTATTATATCACACTTTTTATCGTTTGTAAATACTCCCACGCAATTTTGCTTGTTTTTTACTCCTTTTTTTACCAAATTTTCACCTTGCCGTCAACTAAAAACAGAAAACACATTCCACAATCTCTGTTTTTATCATTTGATGTGATTTTTAAAACCGCAAAACAAAACACAGAACACTTTACCATTATTTACAGAATTGTAATTGATATTTGCGGCTTTATGTGGTATACTGATACCACAACAAGAGAGGAGCATTCATTATGACACGAACAAAGCTTGCCGACCGCACTCTGCCCGACTACACCAGAGGCGAGGAAATCTTCAATATGGTATCTCACATCGTAGGTGGCGGACTTGGTATTATCGCTACTATCCTTTGCGTAATATTTGCTGCTCTTCACCACAATGCATGGGGCGTAGTTAGTTGCGCTATCTACGGGGCATCAATGATTGTTCTTTACACCTGCTCCAGTGTTTACCATGGGCTCAAGCATCCCAAAGCCAAAAAAGTGATGCAGGTCCTTGACCATTGCACCATCTACTTCCTTATTGCAGGCACTTACACACCTATTCTGCTTTCTGCCATTCGTCCCGTCTCTCCCATATGGGCTTGGGTAATATTCGGTCTTGTTTGGGGACTTGCCGCAATGGCTACCACTCTGACAGCAATCGACCTTAAAAAGTATTCCAAACTCTCAATGGTCTGTTATATCGGTATGGGTTGGTGTATCGTCCTCGCAGCGAAGGTGACTATTGCAGCCATTCCCGTTCCCGGACTCATTCTGCTTCTTGGCGGCGGTATCGCTTATACTGTGGGTGCTATCCTGTACGGAATTGGCAAAAAGCATCGCTATATTCATTCGGTTTTCCACCTCTTCGTTGTGCTTGGAAGTCTGCTACAGTTCCTTTGTATTTTGCTATACGTCATATAAGTCATATAATGTCACACAAAAAGCGTGCCGATGAAATTATCATCGACACGCTTTTGTTTTTATCGAAAATAGTACAAAAAACTCCAATCCTTTGCTTGGTATTCCTCCTCGGTGAGCCAAACGTCATCGGAATCAAGAAAATCTCCCAATTCCTCGTCGTAGTAAGCCAACGCCCAGCGATAAGGCTTTTGCACCTCTTCAAGGG
>JAZQKM010000189.1:0-7522 GCA_045542155.1 Eubacteriales bacterium | reverse complement strand
ACAAGGACAAAAATATTTATAATTAAATACGATGGATTTCAAGTCTATTGCGGCTTGAATCACACAAAACAAAATTTATGAAAAGAGGAAAACCACAATGAAAAAAGCACCACAGCTTGATGCCAACGGCAAGCGCAAGTTTGGCATACGCGATAAAATCGCTTATGCTGCCGGCGACCTTGGTTGCAACATGAGCTTTTCTCTGAAAGGTACTGTTCAAACCTTCTGGCTCGTCTTTATGATGTTGGAAACCGGTCTTCTCTCCGTACTTCTCCTTATCGTCCAAATTTGGGACGCTGTTAACGACCCGCTCATCGGTTCTCTGATCGACGCTGACAGAAGAAAATACAAGATGGGCAAATTCAAAACCTACATCTTTATTGGCGCATGCGGCCTTCTCGTAGGCGGTGCGGCTGTATTCCTTCCCTTCCCCGGCGCTCCCACCGTTGTTAAGGCGAGCCTGTTCGTTCTTGGCTACATCGTTTGGGATGCATTCTACACCATTGCAAATGTTCCATACGGCTCTATGCTCTCTGTCATCACAGAGGACGTAGGTGAGCGCGCACAGCTCTCTACTTGGAGATCTGTCGGTTCTATGATCGGTAACCTTCTCCCCGGCATTATTCTTCCCATGCTCATCTGGAACAAGGTCACCTATGATGGCACCACCAACTTCCTTGATAAGATCGAAATTCCCGAGGGCGCTGAAGACATGTTCAGCCCCGATAAGTTCCACATAAATCCCGTTACCGGCGAAGCATATCAGATGGGCGAGGCCGTTTTGAGCCCCCTGACCGGTAAGCAGCTTGAGGTCCTGCTTGGCGAAAGAGTATTCTTTGCAGCACTGATCATGGGCGTTATCGGATTTGCCGCTTTTATGCTGATGCTCAAGCTGAGCACAGTTCGCGTTGACGAAAACACCGTTAAGACCAATGAGGGTGGCGGAAAATTCAACGTTATCAAGGCATTTGGCAAGTTTATGAAGAACCGTCCCGCAGTTGGCGCAACCGTTGCCGCTATGGGTATGTTCCTTGGTATGAACGCAGCTACCACGGCAAACACCATTATGTTTGCAACCTACTTCAATATGGCATCTTTGTCCGGCGTAGTACAAATGATCGGATTTTTGCCTATGTTCCTCTTTATGCCCTTTATTACCAAGATCGTTAAAAAGTACGGTAAAAAAGAGGCATCTGTATTCGGCACCATCGTTTCCTTGGTTGGCGGCGTGATCATGCTCATCTTCCCCATGATCCCCACCGCTAATACCGCATTGATCGTTTATATGATCGGTCTCGTTATCTTCGGTATCGGTATGGGCGTTTACACCTGCGTATCTTGGGCTATGATGGGTGATGCTATCGATTACAACGAATGGAAATTCGGCACTCGCGAGGAAGGCACCGTGTACTCTCTGCACTCCTTCTTCCGCAAGCTCGCACAAGGCGTTGGCCCCTCTGTTGTTCTCTTGATTATGGGCGCACTCGGATACGTTTCCAAGTACGGAACCATCGGTCAGAGCGCACAAACCGCTCACAATATGTGCTGGCTCGTTGCAGGCTTGTATCTGTTCAGCGCAGTTCTCCAATTCATTGGTCTTGCTCTGATCTACAACCTCGACAAGAAGACCTTGGACAAGATGAATGCAGATCTCGCAGCTCGTCACAGCGAGGATGTTGAAGCAGAGGCTGTTGCAGCTGTTGAAACCAAAAACGTTTAAGCTTTATTCCCCATAACTTCTCCGGCGTCCGACTGTGACCTACGGTCGGACGCCGTTTTAGGGAGTAGTTCCCCGCTCCCGTTAGCTTGAAAATACGATTTGAAAGGAATATATACCGTGAGAAACATTATCAACTTGAACAAGGATTGGCTGTTTGTAAAGGACAGCACCGATATCACTCTCCTGCAAGGCGAGAACGTAAACCTGCCCCACTCTTGGAATGCTGTTGACGGCATGGACGGCGGCAACGACTACTTCCGCGGTCATTGCGTTTACCACAAAACTCTGAAAAAGGCTGATCTGCCCGCAGCAGACCTCTATTACCTTGAAATTCGCGGTGCGAATGCTTCTGCCGACGTTTACGTTGGCGGTGAAAAGCTCGCTCACCACGACGGCGGTTACTCCACCTGGCGTGTAAACCTGACCGAAAAGATTGCAGACGACACCGAGATCGCTATCGTTGTTGAGAACACCATCAACGAGACCGTTTATCCCCAAATGGCAGACTTCACCTTCTACGGCGGTATCTACCGTGACGTAAACCTGATTGCCGTTAACAAGTCTCACTTCGATCTTGACTACTACGGTGGTCCCGGTTTGATGATCACCCCCACCGTTGAAGGTAAGGACGCAAACGTTGAGGTAAAGGTATTCGTTAAGAATATGACCTCTGCACAAAAGCTGGTTTACACCATTTACGATAAAGAAGAAAACGAGATCGCTAAGATCGAGAGCACTGATACTACCGTTAACTTCTCCCTTGAGAACGTTCACCTGTGGAACGGCCGTAAGGACCCCTACCTCTACTGCTGCGAGGTTGAGATCGTAGAAAACGGTGAAGTTATTGACAACGTATGCAATCGCTTTGGTTGTCGCACCTTCCGTATCGATCCCGAAAACGGCTTCATCCTCAACGGCGAAGAGTATCCCCTGCGCGGCGTATCCCGTCACCAAGATAGATGGGGCTTTGGTAACGCTCTGCTCCCCGAGCATCACGACGAGGATATGGACCTCATTTGCGAAATGGGTGCTACCACCATTCGTCTCGCTCACTATCAACACGACCAATACTTCTATGATCTGTGCGACGAGCGCGGTTTGGTAATTTGGGCAGAGATCCCCTACATCTCCCGCCATATGCCCACCGCTCGCGAGAATACCATCACCCAAATGAAGGAGCTCGTAACCCAAAACTACAACCACGCATCTATTGTTGTTTGGGGACTTTCTAACGAGATCTCCATCGGCGGGTCTACCGCGGACCTTCTCGAAAATCACCGCATCCTCAACGACCTCTGCCACGAAATGGACAAGACACGTCTTACCACCATTGCTGCTGTTTCGATGTGCAAAATGGATGATCCCTACCTGCTCATCCCCGACGTTGTTTCCTACAACCACTACTTCGGTTGGTACGGCGGTGACACCACAATGAACGGCCCTTGGTTCGATAAGTTCCACGAGATGCATCCCAACATCCCGATCGGTTGCTCCGAGTACGGCTGTGAAGCTCTTAACTGGCACACCAGCAACCCCAAGCAGGGTGACTATACCGAGGAATATCAAGCATTCTATCACGAAGAACTCATCAAACAGCTCTTCACTCGCAAATATATGTGGGCTACCCACGTTTGGAATATGTTTGACTTTGGCGCCGATGCAAGAGCAGAAGGCGGCGAAAACGGACAAAACCACAAGGGGCTTGTAACCATCGACCGCAAGTATAAGAAGGATTCCTTCTATGCTTACAAGGCATGGCTCGTATCTCCCGAGGAAGATCCCTTCGTTCACCTTTGCGGCAAGCGTTATATCGACCGCGTTGAGGACGTTACCAAGGTTACCGTTTATTCCAACCTGCCCGAGGTTGAGCTCTTTGTAAACGGCGAAAGCTTTGGCAAAAAGACCGCCTCTGACCACTTCTTCTACTTTGACGTAAAGAACGTTGGCGAGAGCGTAATCGTTGCCAAGGCAGGTGACTGCACCGACGAGGGCAAAATTCGCAAAGTTGAAGAGATGAATATGGACTACGTCCTGCGTGAAGTAGGTGCAGTGCTGAACTGGTTCGACGTTGTTGAAATCGAGGGCAGATACTCCCTTAACGACAAGATCTCCGATATTATGAAATCCCTGCGCGGCAAGCTTTGGTTCGCTTCTATGGGTCTCAAGCTCAAAAAGAAGATGAACGAGGGCAAGAGCGGCGACAAGGGCGAAAAGAAGTCCGGTGGCTTTGAGGTTGACCTCAAGGGCGGCGCTATGGGCGGCATGATGCAGATGCTCGGTGGCTTTAGCGTTCTGCGCCTGACGAGCATGATGGGTATGATGAACGTCTCCTTCACCAAAGAAGAGCTGCTCGACCTCAACAAGCAGCTCAATAAGATCAGAAAGCCTAAAAATTTGAGATAATAAACACACTTAAAAAGGACGAGGAAAATTTTCCTCGTCCTTTTTTTGTATGTTGTGTTATTATTTATTTACAAAACGCAACAATATCTCTAACAACGTCATTATAAGAAACATCGTTGAGAATTTCGTGGCGGGCGTTTTCGTAAATCTTGATTTCGGATTTTACGCCTGCCTTAAGGAGCTTTTCGTGTACCTTTTCCACGCCCTCGCTAAAATCGCCTACGGGGTCATCCTGCCCTGCTACAAGGAGCACGGGAATGTTCTTGGGCATATTGGTAAACCATTCCTTGCGGTTGGCTTCCTTTGTGAGCGTAACAAGGTCTCCCATGGCACTTGCGGTAAATTTGAACGTGCAAAGCGGGTCTGCGTAGTAACGCATACGCACGCTGACGTCAGAGGTCAACCACGGGTCGGTGTCAATTTCTGTTCCGCCACCCCAAGCGTCGTTGTAGCTGCCGAATGCAACGTTCTCCAACAATTTGGAAATATGACGCTCGCCGCGCAATTTCTTAATGATCTTAATCAACACAAGACCAATACCCGCAACGGGATTGGGGCCGCCCGTTCCCATAACGATGAGACGGTCTGGCTGAACGTATTTCTTCTCGACGGCAAGGCGAACGATAAATGATCCCATACTGTGCCCCATCAACACGTAAGGCAGCTTTTTGCCTGCGGTAGTATAGTGCTTGATGATAGCGTCCGCTACCTTTTTGACGTCGCGCTGCAAAAGGTCGGCACCGTTTTCGTGCGCAATAAAGCCAAGCTCGCTCGCATCGTTGACCGAGTGACCGTGACCGAGGTGGTCGTGACCGAAGCAAATCCAGCCGCGCTCTGCCATTTCAATCATAAAACGCTCATAACGTCCGATATATTCGGTCATACCGTGAACAACTTGGAAGAAGCCAACGGGCTCTCTCTCAGGCAAAAAGACCACACCTGCAAGCTTATGAACGCCATCACAGGACAAAACCTTGAGTTCCTGCTTTTTTACTGCCATTGTTTATACCTCGCTTTCCGAAAAGATACGGCAAGCCTTGATGGCACGATGCCATCCTTGCATACGCACGTCGCGCGCCGCTTGGTCGATGGCGGGACGGTAAACCTCTCCCGCACCCAATTTGTTTTTAAGTTCCTCTCTGCTATGGAAAAAGCCTACGGCAAGTCCTGCAAGGTATGCCGCTCCTGCCGCGGTTGCTTCGGGATTGGCAGAACGCAGAACCTCGATGCCCGAAATGTCGCTTTGCATTTGCATCAACAGAGCGTTTGCCGATGCACCGCCGTCAACGCGAAGACTGTGAATCCTGTGTCCATCCCCGACAACGTTTTGCATATCGGCATTCATTGCCGCAAGCAAATCTTCGCTTTGATATGCAATCGCTTCGAGTGCCGCGCGAATGATATGGTTCTTTCCTACCCCTGCGCTGAGTCCCACGATTGTTCCGCGCGCGTGCGCGTCCCAATAGGGAGTTCCGAGACCTGTGAATGCGGGAACAAAATACACGCCGCCGCAATCGTCAACCTTTTTAGCAAAATATTCGCTGTCCTTAGCATCGTGAATAAGCTTCATCTCGTCACGCAACCAACGAATGACCGCACCACCGATGAATACACTGCCCTCAAGGGCGTATTCGATGGGCTTGCCTGCCTCGGTTGCGGCGATGGTTGTAAGGAGCCCGTGAGAGCTGTGAATGGCACTCTCGCCCGTGTGTGTAAGCAAGAAACAGCCTGTGCCGTATGTATTTTTTGCCTCACCCGCTTCAAAGCATCCTTGACCAAAAAGTGCTGCCTGCTGGTCGCCTGCAATGCCTGCGATGGGAAGCTGTGCGCCCATACATTCAAAATATCCGTAGACCTCGCTACTGCTACGAATTTCGGGGAGCATTTCGCGCGGAATGTCGAGAATTTTCAACATTTCGTCATCCCACTCACCTGTGTGAATGTTACAAAGCATTGTACGCGAAGCGTTGGTGCGGTCGGTAACAAATACGCGCCCCTCGGTCAGCTTCCAAGTCAACCAAGTGTCAACTGTACCAACCATCAGCTCTCCTGCGCGAGCGCGCTCGCGCGCACCCTCTACGTGGGCGAGAATCCATTTAATCTTGGTACCGCTAAAGTAGGGGTCAAGACGTAAGCCTGTGGTGTTGCGGACGTATTCTGCGTGTCCTGCACGCTCAAGCTCCGCACAAATGTCGGTGGTGCGACGGCATTGCCAAACGATAGCGTTATAGATAGGCTTGCCCGTTGCACGCTCCCAAACAATGACCGTCTCGCGCTGATTGGTAATGCCCGCAGCCGCAATCTCGTCGGGCGAGATGCCGCTTTTGGCAATACACTCGGTGAGAGCGGCATATTGATTTGCGTAAATATCCATCGGGTCCTGCTCTACCCAACCGGGAGCGGGGTAAATTTGCGCGATTTCGTGCTGCGCCATAGAAACGATGCGACTGTCGCGGTCAAACAAAATCGCGCGCGCACTGGTCGTGCCTTCGTCAAGAGCGAGAATATACTGTTTCATTTGTTACCCTCCGTATCATCTTCGCCGCTTTCCCGAGAGCGGAAAATCGGTGCAAAAGGTTCTATTTTCATCTATTTCATTATACCATTATTCGAGGGGA
Source organism: Eubacteriales bacterium (assembly GCA_045542155.1). Lineage (GTDB taxonomy): Bacteria > Bacillota > Clostridia > Oscillospirales > CAG-272 > UMGS1865. Next base: position 781 of record JAZQKM010000189.1, on the reverse strand, counting down.
GATGTCAAGTGTAATTTTCTGTGCCCCCTCCGTAGAAACAAAAAATTCTTGACAAATGGAAAAAACTGTGATATAATGAAAAAAAAGGGGTATTTTATGAAAAACGACAAAACCTGCAAAATCAGAACCAAAAACCGCGACCTTTTTTTGCGCGTAACGCCCGGACATTTTGCAACCGGACATAGCCACACCAACTATTACATTGACGTGACAACGCAGAAAAACCGCCTCTCCGAGGCACAAGCCGTAGCCAAGGAACTGGTGTCACATTACAAGTCAAGCACCATTGTAGATACTATTCTATGTCTTGACGGTATGCAGGTCATTGGCACCTGCTTGGCGGATGCCCTCACGCGCGCCGAGTTCACCAACCTCAACGCTCACCAAACGATTTATGTGGTTACCCCCGAGCACACCGTGGGAAGTCAACTGCTCTTCCGCGACAACATCCTACCAATGATCGAGGGAAAGCACGTTCTCGTTTTGGCGGCATCCGTCACCACGGGATATACTGCTCAAGCGGCTGTTGAGGCCATCAAATACTACAACGGACATGTTGCCGGCATCTGCTCCATCTTCGCAACCACCGATGAGTGTGCCGGATATACCGTGCAATCGGTATTCAATCCCAACAACCTTACCGACTACGCCTCCTACCCCTCGCACGAGTGCCCCATGTGTCGTGCCGGACAAAAAATCGAGGCTCTCGTTAACAGCTTTGGGTATTCTAAATTGTAACTCTATAAAAAAACAAAAAGGGAAAGCCGCGGCTTTCCCTTTT
>JAZQKM010000188.1:0-2528 GCA_045542155.1 Eubacteriales bacterium | reverse complement strand
ACAAAGAAGGTCATTTTGCCAACTTCCATAATGGTTCCAACCGAAAGGGAAGCGCCCAAAAGGATGATAGCAACCTTTAAAATCTTCTTCGATACAAATTTAAGAGCAGGTTTTATCCACGCGGGGTGGAAGAAGCTGTTGATGATGGTGCCCGAAAAGAGGGCGATGATAGATGCGCCAAGAAGTCCGCCGGGAATCAATTCTTCCATCAGAACCGAAAAGCCTGCAACTGCCGCGCAAATGACAAGACCGAGGGCGAATAAGCCGTTTTTCTTTGCTTTGGAATCCATTTTTTAACTCCTTTTTTCAAAAAGTTTTCAATTTCCCCTTTATTTTACCACACAAATGTGATAAAATGAAGTTATTAAATGGAATGACTCAATTCTAATTATTTATCGGAGGCGTTTATGGATGCAAAATTGCGCACGTTTCTCACCCTTTGTCAAACAATGAATTATCGCGTAGCGGCAGAGCGGTTACATCTTTCGCAACCTGCGGTAACCAAGCAAATTCAATCCTTGGAGCAATCGTTGCAAACAAAACTGTTTCATTACGATGGGCACGCCTTGCACAAAACCGAAAAATGCTTACTGTTGGAGCGCTATGCCATCATGATGCAAAGTCAATTTGAAGAATTACAATTGGCGATTGCCGGTAAAGAGCGCTTGTGTTTGCGTATTGGGGCAACCAAAACCATAGGCGACTACGTTTTGATCGATTCTATCAAAGAGTATTTAAAATCTCCCGTTCACGAGCTTTCTTTGGTGGTAGACAACACCAAGCATCTTTTGCAAATGCTAGACGAAAATCAATTGGATTTTGCTGTTATTGAGGGAACCTTCAGCAAAACGAAATACGATTCTTATCTGTTCCGCATGGAGCCGTTTGTTGGAATTTGCGCCAAGGATAGTCCCTTGTGTGGCAGAAATGTAAGCGTAACAGAACTTTTAAACGAAACCATTATCGTGCGTGAAGAGGGCTCCGGCACACGTCGTATTTTTGAAGAACGCTTGCAAGCGGTGGGATACGAATTAAGCGATTTTGGTCGAGAAGTTTCTATTAGTAGTTTTGTTTCGGTCAAAGCCTTGGTCGCCGGCGGAATCGGCATTAGCTTTTTGTATCAGTCGGTTGTCGCAGGGGAAGAGGACATTGGAACCTTTACCGTTGACGGCATTACAGAGCCGCACGCATTCCACGTCGTTTACACCAAAAATTCGAACGGTAAAAAGTATTCGGAACAGTTTTTGGCTACCAAATGAGCAAATTGTACTAAAAAAAGCACTTGCTTCCGCAAGTGCTTTTTTGGTGGGGGATGGTGGATTCGGACCACCGAAGTCGATGACAACAGATTTACAGTCTGCCCCCTTTGGCCGCTCGGGAAATCCCCCATATTATGGGTCACGGTTGTGACCCTTTGGAGCTGGTGATCGGAGTCGAACCAACAACCTGCTGATTACAAATCAGCTGCTCTGCCATTGAGCCACACCAGCGAATTGTTCATTTGCGAACCTTTTCGCTTTCGCAACGGGAATATTATATCACAAGTGATCGTGTTTGTCAAGCCTTTTTTGAAAAAATATTTTAATTTCTTTTCTTGCTCTTTGTAATGGCTCTCATTGCTTGACACAAAACTCAAAATATGATATAATATTTGGCAGAAAGGCGGTGACACAATGGAGCACAAAGCATACAAACGTATCAATCCCGACGCTATGGCAGCGGTTTTGTTTGTGCACGGCATTGTGGGCACGCCAAATCACTTCGCCGAGTTTGTCGAAAGAGTTCCCGACGGAATATCTGTTTGGAATATTCTGCTTGACGGTCACGGTGGCTCTGTGCGCGATTTTTCGCACACGTCTATGCAAAAATGGGAAGCGCAAGTGCGTGATGCGGTTGATGAATTGACACTTTCGCATACTGCGGTCTACATTGTTGCCCATTCTATGGGGACGCTTTTTGCCATCGACAGAGCAATCGAAAACGAAAAGGTCAAAGGCTTGTTTTTGCTTGCCGTACCTCTTAAAATTGCACCAAAGCCGCGCATGGTCTCTAATTTGTGCAAGGTGTATTTCGACAAGATCAAGCCTGATGATGAGGTCGCGCTTGCGGCAAAACGTTGCTACGGTATAGCACAGGACAAAAATCCGTTCCATTATTTTGGATGGCTGCCGAGATATTTGGAGTTGTTTGCCAAGGCGAAAGAGACGAAAAAACGCTTACCGTTGCTCAAAACTTCTACGGTTGTTTATCAATCTGCGCGTGATGAATTGGTTTCTATCTCTTCGGTAAAGGAACTGCAAAAAAACAAATCCATCTCGATTGTCGAACTCAAAAATTCGGGGCACTATTACTACGAACAAAACGATTTTGTATTTCTTTTAAATGAATTTGAAAAATTCATCGGTCAAATCAAATGAAAAATATTTTTGTTTTTTGAGTGATGTGCGCATCACAATTCTCGTTTATTATAATAGGACATTTTCAAACCAATGTATGATCGACAAAAAGGGAGGTCTGTTATGAAAAAA
>JAZQKM010000187.1:0-20164 GCA_045542155.1 Eubacteriales bacterium | reverse complement strand
TGACAAGCTGCCAAGAGTTGAAAGCATCGAGGAAGTTGATATATCCCGGTCTGCCGCACAGAATTTCGATGGGCAATTTGCTGCCGTCCTGCATATAAATTTTTGCAGGCTTTTGGTTAGGGTTACAGCCGTATTTGAGTTCAAATTCTTTCATTTTGCGTCACCTCATACGTTCTTATTTACAATTCTCGTCTCACTCTCACCGCTTGCGATGTCGATGTAGCGGACGAAGAGAGAAACCTTGTTATCTTTGTTCAGGTTTGTCCAAATCAGGTCGGTCAGGGTATCGATATCCACGTCGGGGAGCTCCAAGGTCTTGGGCTCACCTTCAAAGGAAGGCAACGGGTTGCCGTCACCGTTATAGGTGTGAATGAACTTTGCTCTGCCCGCAATGGGGTTGGAATAGGCGTATGTAAATCTTTCGCAGGAGCTGTCGTCGCCCTCGGCGCCTTTGAGAATGGACATTGCATAGTTCATGCCGTCCTTTTCAAGGCGGATAATGCCCGAAATGCGAGGGGTAAAGTTAGGCTTGTCGTCCTCAAACTCGCGGGTGCGAAGTGCTTGCTCAAAGGTCATCTGCTTATCCATCAGGTCGTAAATGGTGTCGGTCTGGTCGCCGTTGGTAACAATGGTTTTGTTGCCGAGTACACGCACGGGATAATAGATAATGAGGTGCGGGTCGGTCATTTTGGATTCGTCAAACGCCTTTGTGCGCATAGCGTCGCCCTCGGCAACGAATACGCGGTTGCGACTGTTTTCGCTTCTGCCCATAATAAAGTAGGCAGTCACCGCCTTTTTGCCGTCGGCACTCTTACCAATGATAATTCCTCTGCCGTGATAAGCGAGGGAGTTCAGCTCATCTGCAATGTTTACGATTTTCATACCATTATTCTCCTTTCAGATAAACGCGGTTATCCTTTACCGTTATGCGATCCTCGCAGAACAGCTTGACTGCGGCGGGCAGAATTTTCCACTCCGCTTCTTCCATAATTCTTTTTTGCAACGCTTCGGGGGTGTCGTCATCCTTGACCTCTACCGCCTTTTGCAGCACGATAGGACCTGCGTCACACTCGGGGGTAACGATATGAACCGTCGCACCCGAAACCTTAACGCCCTTTTCAAGTGCCGCCTCGTGCACGTGCAGTCCGTAATACCCTTTTCCGCAAAAGGACGGAATGAGCGCGGGATGAACGTTTAAAATACGGTTTGGGAAAGCGTTATAGACCTGCTCGTCGATGATGGTCAAAAAACCTGCCAAAACGACAAGGTCTGCCTCTGCCGCTACAAGCGCATCGGTGAGCGCTTTGGAATAAGCAGCAATGCTTTCATATTCTTTTCTTGCAAGAACCTGCGAGGCAATGCCGTGATTTTTGGCTCGCTCCAGCGCGTAAACGTCAGGCTTGGATGCAATAACGAGGGTGATGCGTCCGCATCCGAGCTCGCCTCGCTCCTGTGCGTCAATCAGTGCTTGCAAATTCGTGCCGCCGCCCGAAACGAGCACGGCTATTTTTTTGATTTGTTCTTTCATTACAGCAGTACCACCCCGTCGTCGCCCTTGACGATTTCGCCAATGACGTAAGCATCTTCACCGTGTGCCTTGAGGATTTCAAGAGCGGTCTCTACCTCGTCCTTGGGAACCACCACGCTCATACCAACGCCCATGTTGTAGGTGTTATACATATCTCTCTCGGGAATATTGCCCGTTTTTGCAATGAGGTCGAAGATGGGAAGCACCTTGACTGCGCTTTTTTCAATCTTTGCTGTAAGTCCCTTGGGCATAGAGCGCGGAATGTTCTCGTAAAATCCGCCGCCCGTAATGTGGCTGATGCCCTTAACGTTGACCTTTTCGAGAAGAGCAAGAATGCTCTTGACGTAGATACGGGTGGGTGTGAGAAGCGTTTCGGCAATGGTCTTGCCGCCAAGTGCCTCGCAAGACTCGTAAAGTGCGGGGTTGTTGTTATCAATATCGAACACCTTGCGCACCAAGGAGAACCCGTTGGAGTGAACGCCGCTGGATGCCAGCGCAATAACAACGTCTCCTTCACACATTTTTGTGTTATCGAGAATCTTCTTTTTATCAACGATGCCTACGGCAAAGCCTGCAAGGTCATAGTCCTCAAGGGGCATCAGTCCGGGGTGCTCTGCGGTCTCGCCGCCGATGAGTGCCGCGCCGGACTGTACACAGCCCTCGGCAACACCGCCGACAATGGCAGCAATTTTTTCGGGATAGTTCTTGCCGCAGGCAATATAGTCGAGGAAGAACAAAGGACGCGCGCCACAGCAGATGATGTCGTTGACGCACATGGCAACGGCATCAATGCCGATGGTGTCGTGCTTGTCAAGCAGGATTGCCATTTTGACCTTGGTTCCGCAACCGTCGGTGCCGGAAACGAGAACAGGCTCTTCGATGCCTGCCATATTTAAGCCAAAGCAACCGCCAAAGCCGCCAACGTCATCAAGACATCCCTCGTTTTTGGTGCGAGCGATGTGCTTTTTCATCAGTTCAACAGCCTTGTAGCCAGCGGTGATATCTACGCCCGCTGCGGCGTAGCTTTCAGATTTTGAGTTGTTATGCATATCTTTTTATTCCTTTCCGTTCCAGCAGTAGGTGCAAAGCTTGCAGGGCTCGATTCCAATAGCCTTAATAACGCCATCAAGCGTTTGGAACTCCACGGAATCGAAATGGAGCTTTTCGCAAATGGATGCGCGCAGCTTTTTGCCGCGCTCGGTGTTAGAGTCGCTGTATTCCTCAAGATGGGCAAAGCCCTCTTCCCCTTCGAGCTCCATCACGATACGGCGCGCCAAGAGCTCCATCTCACTCGTTGCACGGGAGAAATTGAGGTATTTGCAGCTATACATAATGGGTGGGCAAGCGGAGCGCATGTGGATGGCACGCGCGCCGTTTTGGGAGAGAAAATCAACCGTCTCCTTGAGCTGTGTGCCGCGCACGATGGAGTCGTCAACAAATAAAAGGTTTTTATCCTTGATGAGCTCGTGTACGGGAATCTGTTTCATCTTTGCCACCTTTTTGCGGTCGGCTTGGCTGTTGGGCATAAAGCTGCGCGACCAGGTAGGTGTGTATTTGATATAGGGGCGTGCAAACGGAATATCGCTCTCGTTTGCATAACCGATGGCGTGGGGCGTACCCGAATCCGGAACACCGCAAACGTAATCGATTCCCTGGTTGTTACCGAGAAGTGCGTCGTTTTGTGCCATAATGCGACCGTTGCGGTAACGCATTACCTCAACGTTGACGCCCTCGTAGGTAGCGGTGGGAAAACCATAGTAGGACCACAAAAACGCGCAAATACGCATCTCCTTGCGTGCGGGAGCCAGCTGCTTGATGCCGTCGGCAGAAATTTCAACAATCTCACCCGGACCGAGCTCTTGCTCACTCTCATAACCCAATTTTTGATAAGCAAAGGACTCAAAGGTGACACAGTATCCGTCCTCGCCCTTGCCCACCAAAATCGGGAGGCGTCCCATACGGTCACGCGCGGCAATGAGTGTACCGCCGTCGCGCAAAATCAAAATGGATGCCGAGCCTTCAATAACATCCTGTGCAAAGAGGATACCTTCGCAAAAAGTCTTTTTTTGGTCGATGAGTGCGGCTACCAGCTCGGTGGAATTGACCTTGCCGCCCGTCATCGCGTTAAAGTGTCCGCCACTTTGCGAGAGATGCTTCGCAATCAACTCCTCGGCATTGTTGATAACACCAATGACGCAGATGGCATACTTACCAAGACTCGAACAGATAAGAAGGGGTTGCGGGTCGCTATCGCTGATGCAACCAATGGCTGCCGTTCCCCTCATCTCGTCAAAAATATGCTCAAAGCGCGTACGGAAAGGAGAATTGGAGATGTTGTGAATCTCTCTCTGTAATCCGATATCAGTATCGTATGCTGCCATACCGGCGCGCTTGGTTCCTAAGTGTGAATGGTAGTCTGTGCCGAAGAATACGTCAGAAATCGCATCCTTGTGACAGACCGCTCCAAAAAATCCGCCCATTTGTTTGTCTCCTTGTTTTGATGGTTGGTTTCGAATAACTTACTTGTTGAACTCTGCGGCAATTTCCGCATCCTTTGCAAGCACTGCCTTGGCATCCGCCTCGCGCTTGGCGATGAGTCTTTGCGAGAGAGCCTCGTCGGAAAGTGCCAAGATTTGTGCCGCCAACAGAGCCGCATTGCCCGCACCGTCGATAGCAACGGTTGCTACGGGAATGCCTGTGGGCATTTGCACAGTGGCAAGGAGTGCATCCATACCGTCAAGCTGTGCCGACTTGCAAGGAATACCGATAACGGGCAACGTGGTGTTTGCCGCAACGGCTCCTGCCAAGTGTGCCGCCATTCCTGCGGCGGCAATGATTACGCCAAAGCCGTTCTCGCGGGCAGATGCGGTAAAAGCCGCCGCCTCACGGGGGGTGCGGTGTGCCGAATAAACATGTACCTCATAGGGGATATCCAAAGAGGTCAGCATATCGATGGCTTTGCGTACAACGGGAAGGTCGCTTGCGCTTCCCATAATGATGGCTACTTTTTTCATTCGATGTTCTCCTTACCTGTTTTTTGAGCAAAAAATACAAAAGGGCGCACTGCTCCAAGGGGAGGAAGTGCGCCCAGACGGTCGGCCCTAAAAGATTTCTGTTCCACTGTGGTATTCCACATTTATCCGTCAGTCGCAGAAATCTCACTTACATGCCTATATTATATCACGCGCACGCGTTTTTGTCAAGTAAAAAAATATGTTGTTTTACATTAAATCTCTATACAAAAGTGACAAAAGAAAGGCATGGGAAGAATGTTCTCGTAAATTTGTATGAACTTTTTGTAAATACTCAAAAAACATCTTGACTTTAGCGTGATAAAGTGGTAAAATGCCGTTATCAACAAATTTTGGAGGATTTTGAAATGCCTAATATTCGTTCAAAATCGATCGATCGCCTTTTTGAAACCATTATCAGCCTTGAGAGCGTTGAGGATTGCTACAGCTTTTTTGAGGACGTTTGCACCATTAAAGAGTTAACCGATATGGCGCAACGCTTGGATGCTGCATTTCTTCTTGACGAAGGCGCAAACTACCAAACCATTTCGCAAGAGATCGGCTTGAGCACGGCAACCATCAGCCGCGTGAGCAAGTGCCTCAAATACGGCACGGGCTACCGCCAAGCCATTGACAAAACCAAGGAGAACGCCGCACAATGAAACAAGAACAGCAAGCCCTGCTCGATTTGCGCGAGCTTTATGGCAAATTTGGATATACGCAATACAAAATGAGCAAGTTTGAGGAATACGACCTCTACGTGCGAAACAAAAGCTTTTTGGTATCCGATAGCGTTATCACCTTTACCGATACCAACGGCAAGCTGATGGCTCTCAAGCCCGACGTCACACTCTCTATCGTAAAGAACAGCCGTGACCTTCAAGGCTACGTTCAAAAGCTTTATTACGACGAGCACGTCTACCGTATCTCCGACAAAACGTCCGCCTACAAGGAAATTCCTCAGGTTGGTCTCGAATGTCTTGGCGACATTGACGACTACTGCATCGCAGAGGTGCTCACCCTTGCCGCAAAAAGCCTTTCTACCTTTGACAAGGATTACATTCTCGATATTTCGAACTTGGATATTCTCTCTTTGGTGCTTGACCGCATCGGTATTTCCGAGGCAGGTCGCCGCGCGCTGATTGAATGCGTTTCCAAAAAGGACATTCACGATGCCGAGCGCATTTGTAGCGAGGATGGCATCGATGCCGAAAAGGCTTCGCTGCTCTCCCGCTTGGAAGCTTGCAGCGGAGAGGTCGATGCCGCACTCGAAGGCCTCTATTCCCTCTTTGATGATGCGGAATGGACTGCCCTCGTAAAGCGCTTTGGCGATATTCTCGCACTTCTCCCAAAAGAGAACATTCGCATTGATTTTTCGGTCATCAACGATATGAATTACTACAACGGCATCGTTTTTCAGGGCTTTGTGCCCTCCATTCCTACCGACGTGCTCTCGGGCGGGCAATACGACAATTTGATGGCACGTATGGAAAAAAAGTCGGGGGCTATCGGCTTTGCCCTTTACCTCGACCGTCTTGAATCTCTCGTCTCGCCGCGTAAGGAATTTGACGTGGATGCGTTACTGCTCTATGGCAAGGATGCTTCCTCGGCCGACGTTTTGGCGGCTGTGCAAAAGCTGACAGACGAAGGACTTTGCGTGCTTGCACAAAAATCCATTCCCGAAAGGCTGACATACCGTCAACTTTTCAAATTGACAGAAAGCGGGGTGCAGGTCATTGAAACAAATGCTTAACGTAGCCCTGCCAAAGGGGCGACTTGGAGAAAAAGTTTACGCGATGTTTGAAGCCGCAGGTTACCCCTGCCCTTCGATTAAAGAAAACAACCGCAAGCTCATTTTTGAAAACCCCGAGTGTGGCGTTCGTTACTTTTGGGTAAAGCCCTCGGACGTCAGCATCTACGTCGAGCGCGGTGCCGCCGATATCGGTGTAGCAGGCAAGGATATTCTTTTGGAATACACCCCCGACGTATATGAATTATTGGATATGAAGACCGGCATCTGCCGTATGGCGGTCGCCGCCCCTAAGGGCTTTCGCGATGACACCCGCCGTGCTCTCCGCGTTGCCACAAAATTCAGCAAAATTGCCAGTGACTATTACGCATCGCGCAGTCGCGAAATCGATATCATCCATCTCAACGGCTCTATTGAGATCGCCCCCATTCTTGGGCTTTCGGACGTGATCGTTGACATTGTGGAAACGGGAACCACGCTAAAAGAAAATGACCTTGAAGTCATTGAGACCATCGTGCCCATCAGCGCACGCCTCATTGCCAACAAAGCAAGCTACAAATTTAAAAACGAACAGATCAAGGCTCTGGCGGCACATCTTGCCGGTCAGCTGCAAGCGGAGGACTAAGCTATGATTCGCATTCTCAAATACGGTGAAGTGGCAAACGATGAGATTTTTGCCCGCACCGAGTCGGCAGTCAACGTAGAGGGCGTAGTTGCGGATATTATCGCAGACGTACGCAAAAACGGCGATGCCGCACTTTATAAATACTGTGAAAAATTCGATGGCGCAAAGCTTTCCTCGCTCGCGGTCACGCCAAAGGAGATCGAGGAAGCCGTAGCGGCAGTAGAACCCAAATTCTTGGAAATTTTGCAGGCCGCCGCAAAGAATATTCGCGCCTTTCACGAGCGTCAGGTACGCAACAGCTTTATCATCAATAACGAAAACGGTATCGTCATCGGTCAAAAGGTCATTCCCGTTGACCGCGCAGGACTTTACGTTCCCGGTGGTACAGCTGCCTACCCTTCAACCGTTTTGATGGACTCCATCCCTGCCAAAATTGCAGGATGCCGCGAGGTCGTTATGGTAACTCCCCCCGGCAAGGACGGAAAGGTGAACCCCGTCATTCTTGCCGCGGCACAAATTGCAGGCATCGACCGCATTTTTAAGGTTGGCGGCGCACAAGCCGTTGCCGCTCTCGCCTACGGCACCGAAAGCATTCCGCGCGTTGATAAAATCGTCGGCCCCGGAAATGCCTACGTTGCAGAAGCCAAAAAGCAGGTGTTCGGTCAGGTCTCCATCGATATGATTGCAGGACCGAGTGAAATCCTTATCGTTGCCGATGGCAAGACCAACCCACGTCACGCGGCGGCAGACCTGCTTTCTCAAGCAGAGCACGACAAAATGGCAAGTGCCGTTCTTGTAACCGACTCCGAAGAACTCGCTTTAGCAGTACAAAAGGAGCTTGAAATTCAAATTCCGCTCCTTGAACGTGCCGAAATCGCACGTACGTCTATCGATAATAACGGAAAAATCATCGTTGCTCCAACGCTCTCTCTTGCCATTGACATTGCCAACGAGCTCGCCCCCGAGCATCTTGAGCTTTGCGTTGACAATCCCTTTGACTATCTTGACAGCATCCGCCACGCGGGCTCCATCTTTATGGGACGCAACTGCCCCGAGGCACTCGGTGACTACTTTGCGGGCCCCAACCATACCCTGCCCACAAGTGGCACGGCGAAGTTCTCAAGCCCTCTCTCTGTGGATGATTTCGTTAAGAAAACGCAGTACACCTACTACACCGCCGATGCGCTTGCGCGCGTTGCCAACGACGTTGCCTACTTTGCTACCAAGGAAGGGCTCACCGCACACGCAAAAAGTGCCACCGTGCGCTTGGAGGATGACAAATGAGCCGTTTTTTTAGCAACAAGTATCAAAATTTGACTCCTTATACTCCCGGTGAACAGCCAAAGGATATGCAATATATCAAGCTCAACACCAACGAGTCTCCCTTCCCACCCGCGCCTCGCGCTATCGAGCTTGCCGCTGAAGCGGCGAAGAAATTGCAGCTCTATTCCGACCCCGAATGTCGAGATTTGCACAAGGTTTTTAAGGACGTGTTCGGCTTTTCCAAGGATGAAGTCCTTTTTACCAACGGTTCGGATGAAATTCTCAACTTTGCTTTTATGGCATTTTGCGACGCCGAGCACCCCGCTGTTTTCCCCAACATCACCTACGGCTTTTATCCCGTTTTTGCAGAGCTAAACGGAGTTCCTTACGAGGAAATTCCGCTCCGCGAGGATTTTACCGTCAACGTCGAGGACTACATCGGCATTGGCAAAAATATCTTTATTGCTAACCCCAACGCACCTACGGGTATCGCGCTCCCGCTTTCGGATATAGAAAAAATCGTGGCATCCAATCCCGATAACGTTGTTGTGATTGACGAAGCCTACGTCGATTTCGGCAGCGAAAACGCGGCTCCGCTCACGAGAAAGTACAACAATTTGATCGTTACCCAAACCTTTTCCAAGTCTCGCTCAATGGCAGGGGCTCGCCTCGGCTTTGGCATCGCCTGCCCCGACCTCATTCGCGATATGAATACAGTCAAGTATTCCACCAACCCATACAACGTCAATTCTATGACGATGGCTGCGGGCATTGGCGCACTTTTGTGCGAGGATTATACCCGTAAAAACTGTCAAACGGTGGTCGAAAACCGCGTTTTTTGCACAGACGCTATGCAAAAAATGGGATTTGTGACAACCGACTCAAAAACCAACTTCATCTTTGCCAAGCACCCAAAAATCGACGGTGGCGTTCTCTACGCGAAGCTGCGCGAGCGCGGAATTTTGGTGCGGCACTTTAACAATCCCCTCATCGCACAGTACAACCGCATCACCGTGGGAACACACGAGCAAATGCAGGCTCTCCTTGATGCGGTGGCAGGTATTTTGGAGGAAACCAAATGAGATACACAGAAATCAACCGCAAAACAGCAGAAACCGACATTCGTCTCTCTCTCAATTTAGACGGTGACGGCACATCCGAAATTGACACCGGTTGCGGTTTTCTTGACCATATGCTCACCCTGTTCGCCCGCCACGGCCGCTTCCATTTGACCGTAAACTGCAAGGGCGACACTTGGGTGGACGACCACCACACAGTGGAGGACGTGGGCATCGTTCTCGGCACCGCTTTCTCGGAAGCTCTTGGCAACAAGCGTGGCATTTGCCGCTACGGAGATACCGTTCTCCCTATGGATGAATCCCTCATCCTCTCGGCGGTCGACCTTTCGGGCCGCGCTTTCCTCGGTTATGCCCTCGATATCCCTACCGAAAAGGTCGGCACGTTTGACACCGAGCTTTGCGAGGAATTTTGGCTCGCATTTGTTCGCACGTCCGCCTGCACCCTGCACATCCGTCAGTTGGCAGGTAAAAATTCGCACCACATCATTGAGGGCGCCTTCAAATCGGTGGCACGCAGTCTGCGTGACGCGGTAGCGATTGACCCCCTCTTTGCAAACGACATCCCCTCAACGAAGGGAGTGCTTGCATGATTGCGATTATCGACTACGGTGTGGGCAATCTCTTCTCGCTCGCTTCTTCCTTTTCTGCTATCGGAGTTGAAGCTGTGGTAACAGCCGATCCTGCCGTTATTCGCGCCGCTGACCGCCTGATTTTGCCGGGCGTGGGAGCGTTTGAGGATGCCGCGCGTAAATTGCGCGAGAGCAAAATGGCCGACCTTGTAAAAGAAGAAGCTGCTCGCGGTAAGCCCATTATGGGCATTTGCCTTGGTATGCAGCTGCTGTTTGAGCGTAGCTTTGAATACGGTGAGCATGAAGGTCTCGGGCTCATCAAGGGTGCGGTTCGCCCTATTGCCGACGTGATTCCAAAGGGGCTCAAAATTCCGCACATCGGTTGGAACTCCTTGCACTTTACACGCTCTCATCCCCTCTTCAAATATCTAAAAGAGGGTGACTTTGTCTATTTTGTACATTCCTTTTACGCCGCCGATTGCGACGGGGCTGTGATTGCTACGTCGGAATACGGCGCGCCCTTGACCGCCGCCGTTGCCGACGGCAACGTGATGGGATGTCAATTCCATCCCGAAAAAAGCGGTGAGGTAGGACTTTCCATCCTGCGCGCATTCTGTGAATGGGAGGAGACAAGATGAAACTATTCCCCGCAATCGACCTATACGAGGGTAAAGCCGTTCGCCTTTACAAAGGCGACTACGCACAAATGACCGTTTATAACAATGACCCTGCGGCGGTTGCCGCAGATTTTGCCGCTTCGGGCGCCGAGTGCATCCATATTGTGGATTTAGAGGGCGCAAAAGGCGGAAATACCCCAAATTTCGATACCGTTTGTAAAATCAAGTCCACTTCGGGGCTGTTTTGTGAAATCGGTGGCGGCATTCGCACGATGGATGTCATCGATAAATATCTCAGCGCAGGCATCGACCGCGTCATTCTCGGCACTGCCGCTGTTGGCAATCTCGACTTTGTAAAGAGTGCTGTTAACAAGTACGGCGACCGCATTGCCGTGGGTGCCGACCTCAAGGACGGCTACGTTGCCGTAAAGGGCTGGGTAGAGAAAACCGACCTTTCCTATGCAGATTTCTTCCGTCAAATGCAGGACGTGGGCGTAAAAACCGTCATTTGCACAGACATTTCCAAGGACGGTGCCATGATGGGAACCAACCTCGGTCTCTACCGCTCACTCTCCGAGCAATTCTCTATGCAGATAGTTGCATCGGGCGGCGTTTCTTCTCTCGAGGACGTTAGACGCCTCTCTGAAATGGGACTTTACGGCGCTATCATCGGCAAAGCATACTATACCGGTGCAATCGATTTGCGCCAAGCAATCGAGGTGACCAAATGATTACAAAACGCATTATCCCTTGTCTGGACGTCAAGAACGGGCGGGTTGTCAAGGGCGTTAATTTTGAGGGACTTTCGGACGTTTCCTCGCCCGTAGAGCTCGCCAAATATTACAGCGCAAACGGCGCCGATGAGCTTGTTTTTTATGACATCACTGCATCTGCCGAAGGCAGAGCCCTTTTTACCGATATTCTTACCGAAACCGCAAAAAGCGTGTTCATTCCCCTTACTGTTGGCGGTGGCATCAACACCCTTGCCGACTTTGACCGCGTGCTAAAATGCGGCGCGGATAAGGTCAGCGTCAACTCGGGCGCTATCCGCAACCCCTCGCTCATCTACGAGGCAGCCAAACGCTACGGCGACCAATGCGTGGTGCTTTCCGCCGACGTCAAGCGCGTGGACGGTGTCTTTCGCGTTTTTGCCAAAGGCGGCAGAGAAAACACGGGTATGGAAGCCATTGAATGGATCCGCTGCGGCGTCGATTCCGGCGCGGGTGAAATTGTGCTCAATTCCATTGACACCGACGGCGTAAAGGGCGGCTTCGACCTTGAGATGTTAGAAGCGGTTTGCAACGCCGTATCTGTTCCCGTCATCGCCTCGGGTGGCGCGGGCTGTATCGAACACTTTATCACTTTGTTTAACACGCTCCCGCGCGTGGACGCGGGACTTGCTGCCTCTATTTTCCACTTTGGTGAGGTCAGCATCAGAGATTTGAAAGAAAAAATGGCAGAAGCGGTCATCCCCGCCCGTCTGTGAACCGAGGAGTAAAGCGTGAAAGTTTCGCAAGCAAAAATCTCAAAAGAACCTCTTTCACGCGCAAAATTCCCTAAAAATGAGGGCAACCCATTTTTGTTGCAGGTGACACGGGAATTTTATCATCATTTTGTGCTGCCGCCCAGCGGCAGAATGGAGGATTACTATGTTGAACATTGACGAACTGAAATTTGATAGCCAAGGGCTCATCCCCGCCATCGTTGTCGATTCCATCACCAAAAAAGTGCTCACGCTGGCATATATGAACAAGGAAAGCCTGCAAATCTCTATTGAGAAAGGATTGACCTGCTTTTGGAGTCGCTCCCGTGGGGAGCTTTGGCTCAAGGGCGAGACCAGCGGAAACTATCAGCACATCGTTTCCATCACCGCCGACTGCGACAAGGATGCTCTTGTTGTCGTCGTTGAAAAAGACGGCCCCGCTTGCCATACGGGCAGTGATTCTTGCTTTGAAACCCCTGTTTGGGAAAGCGACGAGCTGCAAGAATTCTCGTATGAGGGCTTGATGAAGCTCATCGAGGGCAGAAAAACCGACAAAAAGGAAGGCTCTTACACCACCTATCTCTTTGAAAAGGGCTTGGATAAGATTTTGAAGAAGGTTGGCGAGGAGTCTACCGAGGTCATTATTGCCGCAAAAGCAGAGGACCGCGCCGAGACCATCTACGAAATTGCAGACCTTGCTTACCACGTAATGGTGCTGATGATTGAGGCGGGTATCTCCCTTGAGGATATTCACCGCGAATTGGCATCTCGCCACGTAGTGGATAAGAAAGTAAAGCAGGAAAAAATGACGAAATAATAGGCGACATATATTTTGCGTCAAAATGCACAAATTTTCCAAAAAATACACAAGGGGAGCGATGCCGGCTCCCCTTTTTCACCGCTTTTTTCGCCAGGCCACTGTACCTTGTTGAAGTGCCATTGTGCACAATGACGATTTTTCGGTCAAGTTATCTAAAAACGGAAAAGGGTGTTGCATTTTGCAAGGTGGCAGTGTTATAATATAATCAGTAATTTATGTGAAGTCGCGGGTGCGCTCGCGACTTTTCATCCGCGCGTATGCGCGGGAAGTGTAAAGGCGGAGGATTTGCTATGATTTATGATTTACAAAAAGCGAGTATGTGGAAACGTATATCCGCTTTTTTGTGTGATATCATCCTGTTTTTCATTGTGGCAGTTGGAATAGCGCTTCTGCTTTCCACCATCCTCGGTGTGGATGCGCAGCAGGAAAAAATGGTATCGCTTTGTGCTCAATATGCCGAGGAATACAACCTTGGCGAATTTATGACGAAAGAAGAACTCGACGGCGCTCTTTCGATTGCAATGACGCAGGAGCGTTACGACACACTTACCGAAGCGCAAAAGGAGACCTTTAACGAAGCTTCCAAGGCTCTCGCCAACAACGGTGAGTTTCTTCAGGCCTACGGTCTTGTCAGTCAGTTTATCTTGCTCGTTATCACCTTTTCCATTTTGATTTCGTATCTGCTTTTGGAGTTTGTCGTTCCCTTGCTTTTCAAAAACGGACAAACCCTTGGCAAAAAGATATTCGGTGTTGCCGTTATGCGTATAGATGGCGTCAAAATTTCCCCTCTTGTGCTGCTCGTGCGCACCTTGCTTGGCAAGTATGCGGTTGAAACGATGATTCCCGTATTCGTTGTAATCTCTCTCTTCCTCAATACCGCAAGCATCGTCACCGTCATTCTTTTGTTCCTGCTGATCGCTGCACAAATCGGTCTGCTGCTTTTCACACAGGCACGCACCCCTCTGCACGATATGCTGGCGGGAACGGTTACCGTTGATTTTGCAAGCCAAATGATATTTGATTCCACCGAGGAACTGTTAGAATACAAAAAGAAGCTGCACGCCGAATCGCTTGCAGAAAAAGAAAAAAACCCGTAATCAATCAAAAAATTTATATAAGCGAACAGAAAGGAAGTCTTGTATGAAAGTTGTATTGGAAAACGTAACAAAGATCTTCCCCCCCCGTAACAAACGCGAGAAGGAATTCATGGCGGTAAACAACTTTACCTTCACAGTTCCGGATGGCAAGCTGATTGGTCTGCTTGGTCCTTCCGGCTGCGGTAAGAGTACCACACTCTACATGATTAGCGGCTTGCAAAAAGTTTCGGGCGGTAAGATCTACTTTGGTGATGACGATGTCACCAACCTCCCGGCAGAAAGCCGCGGAGTCGGTCTTGTATTCCAAAACTACGCACTCTACCCCCACCTCACGGTTAAGCAGAACATTTTATTCCCTCTGCAAAACCTCAAAGGCTCCGACAGGCTCTCCAAAAAAGAGATGCTTGAGAGAGCTTACCAAGCAGCAAAGCTGGTACAAATTGACGAGCTGATGGAAAGAAAGCCCAACGCGCTTTCCGGCGGTCAGCAGCAACGTGTTGCTATTGCCCGTGCGCTCGTAAAAATGCCCGGCGTGCTCCTCTTGCGCGAGCCCCTTTCCAACCTCGACGCTCGTCTGCGTTTGCAAACGCGTGAAGAGATCCGCCGCATCCAAAAGGAAACCGGCATCACCACCATCTTCGTAACCCACGACCAAGAAGAAGCTATGAGCATCTCCGATATGATCGTTGTTATGAGAGACGGTGTTATTCAACAAGTCGGTAAGCCTCAAGAGGTTTATGACAACCCCACCAACCTGTTCGTTGCAAAGTTCTTGGGCACTCCTCCCATCAACGTATTCGAAGGTGAAGTAAAGGGCGGCAAGCTCTACATTGGCGATGAGGCTGTACTTGACGTTGCCGATGTTGCAGACCAACCCGTAACCGTTGGCATCCGCCCCGAAGGCTTTATCCCCTCTGAAGACGGTGCGATGACCTGCAACCTTACAAACCTTGAAATTATGGGCCGCGATGCAAGCGTTGTTGCAACCCATCCCGCATCCTGCAACCCCACAGTTCGTTCCATCATAGACGGCGACTGCAATATCGATACATCTTCTGCAACCGTTCGTTACAACCTCAAGCCCCACAAGGTATTCCTGTTCAGTAAGCTGGACGAAAAACGCATCGAAGTTGCTGCACAGAACAACGATGACTTTATGACAGCGGCTCTGAAGAGAAAATATTCCAAACGTTGAGGTGAGACGCTATGGTAGGAAGTAAAAAACCTTGGAAAGCGTGGTTATACCTTTCCCCTGCGATCGTGCTTTTGCTGATCTTTACCGTATGGCCGATCATCAACACGGTTCGCATCGCTTTCTTGGAAAATTACAACACGATGGATTACGTCGCCGGTGTAAAGTTTGACATTGGCATTGGTAACTTTATAAAGGTTATTCATTACGACACACGTAACGGCTTTACAACCTGTTTGGCAAACACCATTCTGTTGTGTGTGCTGACAGTACCGATCTCCACTCTTTTGGCACTGATTATTTCGGTTTGCCTCAATGCAATCAAGCCCTTTAGAAGATTGCTCCAAACCATCTTCTTCTTGCCCTACGTAACCAACTCCATTGCAATCGGTATGGTATTTGCCGCAATGTTTAAGATGGTTGGTAACAACTTTGGCAACGAGAACGAGCTGCTCATCACCGCAGGTATTATCAATAATATCATTGAATTCTTCGGTGGCGAGGCTATCAACTGGATCAACACCGGTTCCACAAAGTTCGCCAATATGGTGGTTATGGTTATTTACATTGTTTGGAACGCTCTGCCCTTTAAGATTCTCGTTCTTTTGGGCGGCTTGCAAAGCGTAAACAAGCAATATTACGATGCTGCAAAGGTTGACGGCACTTCCCGTCTGCGCACCTTCAGCCGCATCACCGTTCCGCTTCTTTCTCCTATGATCACCTACGTTGTTATCACAGGCTTTATCGGCGGATTCAAAGAATACTCCAGCATCGTTGGTGTTTTTGGCGAAAAGATGGGCCCTCCCGGCGACGCCGGACGTCTGAACACAATGGTTGGATATATCTACGATGCACTTAGCACAGAGCGTTTGGGAAGTGCGAGTGCTGCCGCGTTGATTCTGTTCGGAATCATCTTCGTGGTCACGATGCTGAACCTCTATATCAGCAAAAAGAACACGCACTATTAAGGAGGTGAGACGATATGGCAAATCAAAAAACATTTGAGGTGGATCTTCAAAAAGAAAAGAACCGTCAACGCGTTATGCATGTTGTTGTTCAAGTTCTTTTGTATGCATTCCTCATTTTCATCGCATTTATTGTTATCTTCCCCTTCTACTTCATGCTCATCTCCTCTGTAAAGACGCTTGACGAATACAAGCTGCCCGTGCAAACGCTCTGGCCGAACAAAATTGTCTTACACAACTACGTGGAGGCGTTCAACACCGCAAGATTGGGCTTGCTGTTCAAAAACACCCTGTACGTTGGTGTAGTATCTACGGCTCTTTCGTTGGTTATCACCGTTATCACGGCATTTGCTTTTGCCCGCTTGGAATTCAAAGGCAAAAATGCTCTGTTTGCCGCACTGTTGGCAACCATGATGATTCCCGGTGAGCTCTTTACCATTACAAACTATCAAACAGTAAGTGACTTTTTCGGCTTGACAACCCTGGGACGCGAGCAAGGCATTCGCGCTCTTACAGAGTTGGGTAACTGGAAAGACTCCTTCACCGTTTTGATTGTTCCCTTCTTGGTCAGTGTTTTCTATATCTATCTGCTCCGTCAAAACTTCCTGCAAATTCCTAACGAACTGTATTTGGCAGCAAAAGTAGACGGCACCAGCGATTTGAAATACCTTTGGAAGGTTATGATTCCCTTGGCACTCCCCACTCTCATCTCCATTACCATTCTCAAGATGATGGGCGCGTGGAACTCCTACATGTGGCCCAAGTTGGTCACCAAGGACGAGGCGTACGAACTAATTACAAACGGTTTGCGTAACTCCTTCTCCGATGCGACAGGAGATGTCAACATTCCCGTACAGATGGCAGCGGTTGCCATCGTGTCCGCCCCCCTCTTCCTCGTATTCATCTTCCTTCGTAAGTACATTATGAAGGGTGTTTCGAGAAGCGGTATCAAGGGCTAATCACTCACAGGTAATAACAGCTCCCCTGGCTGTATTATAAAAAACAAAAAACAAGAATCAGAAAGAGAGGATTTTCACCGTGAAAAGAAAAATCATTTCCCTTTTGCTGGCAATCGCTATGCTGGCACTGCCCCTGCTTGCAACCACCTCCTGTAACCTGTTTGGCAGCGATGACGATGGCAAGCTCCACATCACATTCTACCACACAATGGGCGCAAACCTGACCGAAGTTCTTGACAGATATGTGGCTATCTTCCAACAACGTTACCCCAACGTTGTAATCGACCACAAGCAGGTTGGCGGCTATGACGATGTTCGTGACCAAATCAAGACCGACATCCTCACCGGCGAACAACCCAACATCGCTTACTGCTATCCGGACCACGTAGCTCTTTACAACAAGGCTAACGTTGTTATGACTCTGGATGACATGATCGCTTCCACCGATACTGTTACCTACGCAGATGGCACCACCGAGCAAGTTGGCTTGACGCAAGCACAAATCAACAACTTTATCGATGCTTACTACAACGAAGGTAAGATCTATGGCGACGGCAAGATGTACACACTGCCTATGTCCAAGTCCACCGAGGTTCTTTACTACAACAAAGACTTCTTTACCAAGAACAACCTCACAGTTCCCACCACTTGGGAAGAAATGGAAGAAGTTTGTGCAAAAATCAAGGCAATTGACGCCGATTGCATCCCGCTCGGCTATGACTCCGAGGCAAACTGGTTCATCACCATGTGCGAGCAAATGAAGTCCCCCTACACAAGCTCTGAAGGCGAACACTTCCTGTTCGACAACGAAACCAACCGCACCTTTATTGCCGAGTTCCGTTCTTGGTACGAAAAGGGCTACGTAACCACCCAAGAAATCTCCGGTGCTTACACCTCCAAGCTCTTTACCATGAAGCCCGAAGAAAAGGGTAACTGCTACATGTGCATCGGCTCTTCTGCAGGTGCAGCTCACCAGATCCCCAAGGATAAAGACACCGGCGAAATCATTTTCGAGGTTGGCATCGCTCCCATTCCTCAGTACGACGCTGAAAATCAAAAGGCAATCTCCCAAGGTCCTTCTCTCTGCATCTTTAAAAAGGCTAGCCAAGAAGAAATGCTCTACTCCTGGTTGTTTGTTAAGCTCCTCACCACCAACGAGGACTTCCAAGCAGCATTCGGTATAGCTTCCGGTTACATGCCCGTTCTTGAAAACATCGGCGAACATCCCGTTTACAAAGAAGAGCTCGCAGCAGCAGACGGCAAATTCAATTTGGCTATGCTCTCCGCAAAGGTAGCTCTTGAACAAGCAGACACCTTCTACACCTCTCCCGCATTCAACGGTTCCTCCGTTGCTCGTGACCAAGTCGGTGCACTTGTACAATTCTGCATGACTGACCCCAGCGCAGCCACCGCAGACGGCATTAAGAAAGCATTTGAGGATGCTATCAAAGAGTGCAAGCACCAAATCGGCCAATAATTTTCTTTCATCATTAATATGAAGAACACCACGTTTCAAAAAGGGCGGGTAACTCCCGCCCTCGGAATCATCCGTTTTCTTGTCGGCATGCTTGCCCTTTTGATGGCGTTCTCCTGCTTTGTAGCTTGCGGCAACAAGACCAAACACGTTGACTACGTTGCAGAGACCAAGTTGGATATGACGTCCGACACCCTCAAACTGGAAGCAACCGTTAAGTCCTTTATCGACGGTGATACCACACACTTCTACGTAGAAGAGTGCGAGGAATTCCCGGACGGTATTGTAAAGGCAAGATATCTTGCTGTCAACACTCCCGAATCCACCGGTAAGCTTGAGGTATGGGGCAAAGCTGCTGCTGCTCATACAAAAGAAAAGCTGAAGGATGCTTACGCCATTATGATCGAGTCTGACACCAACCAATGGAACACAGACAGCAACGGTCGTCACCTCTTGTGGATTTGGTATAAACCCGACGCAAACAGCGACTGGCGCAACCTGAACATCGAAATTTTGCAAAACGGATATGCTGTTGCTTCTAACTCCGGTCAGAACCGCTACGGCACTACCTGTTTGGCAGCTTTGGACCAGGCAGCCAAAGAAAAACTCTACGTACACTCCAACGAGAAGGATCCTTCCTTCCCCTACGGAGCTGCAACCGCTATCACTCTCAAAGAGCTTCGCACCAATCACGAGGCATACGTTGGCGTTAAAGTTGCCGTTGAAGGCATTATTTCACAAAACACCAACGGTACCCTCTATTTGGAAGAATACGACGCTGAAGAAGGAAGATACTACGGCATGCAAGTCTTCTACGGCTATAACATGCCCGGAAGCGCACAAAGATTCCTTGTTACCGGCAACCTTGTTTATCTCGTAGGTACATACCAATATGCTGAGGCAGTCAATGCTTATCAGATTGCAGGCTTGGAATACGATTTGATGAAGCCCAATGACCCCACCCTGACTCACCTGGTTGAGAAAAACCAAACCATTCCCTACACCGAGATTGCAGACCTTGCAACCCTAACAACGGGTGAAACCCTACAAGCCTCCCCCGATGGAGACAATGACATTACTATTAAAGGTAACTATTCTCTCCTTCACACATCCGTTTCTTTGAAGGGCCTGACCGTTATAGACTCCTACGTTACCCAAAAGGGTGACAATACAGGCGCTATTTCACTGACTTGTGAAAAGGACGGCAAACAAATCACTGTTCGCACCGGCGTATTCTACGAGGAAGGCGAACTCGTAACTCCCGACCGTTTTGTTGGTAAAACCATCGACGTAAACGGCATTGTAGATTGCTTTGACGGAACGGTACAAGTAAAAGTGTACACGCTCAACGCAATTACCATTCACTGAATTTAATTTGAAAAAATTAAATAAAAAAACACAATTAAAGGAGAACCCACCATGAAAAAACTCTTAGTAGTTCTGTTGACCCTGGCACTGTGTGTAACCATGCTCGCTTCTTGTGATTTTCTGAATGAGTTGAAAAATAATTTCAACAGCATTCGCAACGAAGATGACAAGCCCGCAGTTACCTACAACGCAGAAGCCGCTGCAGATTACATCTTCAACCTCTACCAGAGTAAGAACATTACTGCTGCAGACTTTGAAGTAACTGCAAAAGTTGCACTCTTTGACGATGCTTCCGCAACCACTGTATCCTATGACGTTACTTGGACCCTTACCGAGGAAACCGGCAAGGTTACCATCTCCAAAA
>JAZQKM010000186.1:0-2531 GCA_045542155.1 Eubacteriales bacterium | reverse complement strand
TTTTGGTCTGAGTGACAAGACTTGAACTTGCGGCCTCTACCACCCCAAGGTAGCGCGCTACCAGCTGCGCCACACCCAGATCATCAACCCTTCGGGTCGACCTTAATATTATAGCACACACTTTTTTGTTTGTCAAGCCTTTTTTGAAAAAAAGAAAAAGAAAAATCTAAGGTTTTCTAACCGGGATGGCTTTGATACCTGCAACACTGTGCTTTTCTGTTATTTACAAGCTTTTTGTCATTGCTTTTTTTAGAAAACATGCGAGAAAAAAAGCGTTATTAACATGCAGGTGAATGCTTGCATCGTCTTAGCTTTGAGATATGGACGTGTAGAAAGATTATGCCCATCGCAGAGGGAAAGCATTTGGTAATGTATTGAGAGTCCTGACCATCCTACTGTGACACCTGTTAGGATGAGGGCAAGATGTTGGTTGGCGAGGTTGGATGCGGCACTCACACCGCCGGAGAGCTCCATCAGGGCGGAGAGGATGGCATGTGTTATCTCATTCGCTGCAAAGCGGCTTATCACGAGATCAACCGTTCCTGTTAGTGTGGAAAAAAACACTACGTACGCGCAAATAAGCAGGGTGTTCAGGGTTGCGTTTTTTATGGCGCCGGGGAACATTCCCGCTTCAAAATGAACATTGGCAAGGGGAGAAAATGTTCGTCTTTCTTTCACCCTTCCCACGGGTTTTTGTAGTACGTGTAGCAAAATTCCGCTCAAAAGTGCCGAAAAAACAGCGGATATATAGAGGAATACACCAAATTTTGCATCTTTCCACAGTGTCGTTCCAACCGTGCTGATAAGGAACGCCGAGGAAGGGATGGATGAGCACGCCAATGCACGTTCACATTCCTCACGGTCGAGCGTTCCTTTTTCATAAGCCAAAATTGCACATCTTGCTCCTATTGGAAAGCCACATAACAGCCCCAAAAACACGGCACAGCATCCCGCGCGAGGAAGCCCCAACAGCTTTCCAAAGGGACGTTCAAGCGGAATCGAAAGCCATTCTCCCACACCGCTTGTCACAAGCAATTCGGAGAACACCATAAAAGGGAAGAGTGAGGGGACGATTGCGCGTGCACAGAGAGTAAGCCCCTCGCGCATACAATTTGCGGCGACGTCGGCACGACGAAGCATCAAAGCAAGGCTGAAAAAAAGCAAAAGAGATAGGCAAAGCGCACCTAATTTTGGGCGCTCTGCTTTTTTTGTTTGCCATAGTTGTCTTGTCATTTTGGCTCTCCTTATTGCATAAAATGTGTGTTGATACAAGGTTACGCGCGCGGTTTTGAATTTATTCCGCGTGTGAGTTGGGAGGCACAAAAATGGCGAAAAACGAACAACGTGATGCAAAAAACGGCAAAAAAATGCGCCTTTCCTGGCGCGAGGACGATCTTTTTTGCAGCGATAGCGTCCTTTTGAGAGCAAATCACAGTGCGGTGCTGTATGGGTGCACAAAAATTCTGTTTTATGGCAGAGAACGTATTTGCTTTTTGATGGGGCAACGCTCCGTTTCGGTTTTTGGAAAAGGGCTTTGCTGTACGGTATTTTCGCCAACGGGCGTTACGGTTGAGGGGGAAATAAAGGGCGTTTGCTATTGCGACGTTGATTGTATGGGAAGATGTTCATCTGTTTTGCGAGAGGAGGGAGAGGCATGAGCGTATCTCTGTTTTTGTGGGGAAGTCACACGGTTGCTGTGCCGTCGGTTCATCGCACGGCGGCAATGAATTTGTGTATGCAAATGGGTTTGCAATATGCGAATTTTGTTTGGCGCGAGGACGGAAGCATTCAGTTTTCTTGTGCTTCATCATCCGCGCGGCGTTTTCTTGCTGCCTGCCGTGCGCGGGATATTGCGGTCGAAATCGTTGCGTACCGAGGAATCCCAAAGCTTTTCTCCCATTTGAGAGCGCGTGCAGGTCTTGTTGTGGGATCGGTTTTAGCGATGGCGCTTATTCTTCTATCAAGTCTTTTCGTTTGGGATGTGCAGGTCAGCGGAAACGAGACCTTGACCGAAGGTGACGTGATAGAAGAACTGCGTGCTTGCGGCTTTGGTGTGGGGAGTTATCTGCCGTCCTTGCGTGTACGCGAGATTGAAAATCGCGTGCTGATGGCATCCGAACACATCGGGTGGCTTTCCATCAATACTGAGGGAACTGTCGCGCGTGTGCAAGTTATCGAGCACGTTCGGGGAGCCGCGGAGGGGGAAGATGCATCCTCTAAAAAGCCGGCTAATCTCGTTGCCGCAATGGATGGACAAATTGAATATCTCGAGCTCTATCGCGGCAATCCTGCGGTCGCGGTTGGGCAGGCGGTGAGGAAAGGAGAGCTTCTTGTCAGCGGTCTTTACGACAGCAAAACGGGGGGCTTTCGTTACACGCGTGCCGCGGGGAGCGTGATGGCGCGCACGGAGCGCATTTTCAAGGTCGAAATTCCGCTTTCTTTCGAGGAAAAAGTATACGATGATGCTTATTTGCAGGAAGTAGAACTCCGTTTTTTCAATTTTTCGCATAAATTTTTCAAAAATAGTGGAA
>JAZQKM010000185.1:0-13197 GCA_045542155.1 Eubacteriales bacterium | reverse complement strand
AGCCCTCGGCATCAATTGCGGATGCGGTCGCCTCGGGCATTTTGTAATATCCCTTCATAATATTGTAGCCTCGTGCCACAAACTCGCCATTGACACCGTCGGGGCAATCCTCGCCCCTTTCGGGATCAATAATCTTGCACTCGACGTTTGCAAAGGCACTACCAACCGTTTCGGTGCGAACTTCAAGAGAATCGTAATACGAGCTCATCGTGCATCCGGGCGCGGCCTCTGTTTGACCGTAAACAGAGACGATTTCTTTCATATTCATCACCTCTGTTGCCTTTTTCATCAGGTCTGCGGGGCAATTCGAGCCTGCCATAATGCCAATGCGCATATACGAGAAATCGGTTTTGGCAAAATCGGGATGCTCCATCATAGCAATGAACATCGTGGGCACACCGTTAAACGCGGTGATGTGCTCGTTGTGCACGCAAGCCAATGCTGGCTTGGGTGAAAAATAAGGAAGTGGCATCATGGTTGCACCGTGTGTCATCGATGCCGTCATAGAAAGCACCATACCAAAGCAATGAAACATCGGCACTTGAATCATCATACGGTCAGCCGTAGAGAGATCCATGTGGTCGCCAATGTATTTGCCGTTATTGACTACGTTGTAGTGTGTCAGCATTACACCCTTGGGAAATCCCGTAGTACCCGACGTGTATTGCATATTGCAAACATCGTCTTTATCGACGGCAGCAGCCATACGGTAAACCTCACTTACAGGAACCTGTGCGGCACGCTCAAGAGCATCATTCCAATCCATACATCCCTTCTGACGGAAGCCAACGGTAATGACATTGCGCAGGAACGGCAACCGCTTGCTGTGCAGAGCCGAACCGGGTTTGAGCGTTTCCAGTTCGGGACAAAGCTCGGCAATAATCTTACCATAGTTCGTATCTTTGGAACCTTCTGTCAAAATCAAAGTATGTGTATCCGACTGTTTTAAGAGATATTCAGCCTCGTGAATCTTATACGCAGTATTCACAGTTACAAGCACAGCGCCAAGCTTTACAGTTGCCCAAAAAGCAATGTACCACTGCGGCACGTTGGATGCCCAAACGGCTACGTGAGAACCCGCTTTTACGCCAAGTGCGATAAGAGAACGTGCAAATTCGTCTACGTCGTCGCGGAATTCGCTATACGTGCGTGTGTAATCAAGAGTTGTGTATTTGAAAGCATATTGGTCGGGAAATTCCTCAACCATACGGTCAAGCACCTGCGAGAAGGTCATATCGATAAGAAGGTCCTTCTTCCACACATACTTACCGGTGTGTGCACGATTGTAATACAAGGTTTTTTCGTTGCGCGAGGGATCGCTGAACTGACTCATAAAGCCAACGAATTGTGAAAAAATGATCTCCATATCGTCGAGCTCTTCGCACCAAGCGGGATCCCAAACAAGTGACAAAAAGCCATCATAGTTTACAGAGCGCAAAGCAAGCATCATATCCTTGATAGGAAGCTCTCCCTCGCCAAGCAGACAATATTCGATTGTCTCCCCTACTCTTTTTGCGTCATTGATATGCACGTGGCGAACATAAGCACCGAGATTTTTGATGATCTGCTCGGGAGATTCACCACCGTCAAAGTAAGCAGCGGAGAAATTCCAAAGAGATGCAAAGTAGTCACTTGCAAAGCTATCCAGCAAAACGCGAAGCTTTTCGGTTTTGGCAAATAAGCCTGCCGTTTCCATCAACAACGTTACGCCGTAACTTTCTGCCTCGGGCAAAAGAGCGGAAATCACAGCTGCCGTATTGGCAACAGCGCTATCTTCATCCGCAACGGCGTTGGCGCGCAAACGAATATTGGGGATATGCAAATTGGATGCAATCTCCATACATTTGCGAATTTCTGTAATACAAGCCTCTTTTTCGGCAGCATCGGATGGATTGCAAATAGCGTCAATGCAAGGAATGCTTAACTTCTTTTCATACAACCGACGAACAGTTGATGCGGCTGCATAGTTGTAGAATGCGCCATCCTTATCGGCAAAAAGACGGTTATTGATATTGTGCAGCTCGATGCCACTAAAGTTCATTGCAGAGGCAATGTCACAAAATTCTTCAAAGGTATGACCGTGCCAACCCTTTGTTGAAAAAGAAAATCTCATTGTGCGGCCTCCTCATAAACAATCTTGTTAACAGCATTGATATAGGCACGAATGCCCGCACCAATAATATCGGTTGAAATACCGTTTCCGGAATAGAGCTTTCCATCGGAGCGAAGCTTTACAAGTGCGGAACCCATAGCCTCGGTCCCTTCGGTTACGGCTTGAATTTGGAAATCGTCCAGCTCGTAGCGATGACCGATAATTTGCTCAATCGCCGAAAATGCGGCATCAATAGGACCGTCGCCAATGCTAATGCCGGTCAAAGCCTTTCCATCCTTTCGAAGTGTAATTTGTGCACTTGTAGAAATGATATTACCGCTGTTGACAACATAATTGATAAGCTCATAAGTGGGCGGAACCTGCAAAGCCACACTTGCAACAATAGCCTCAAGTTCTTTGGCACCTACCTTCTTTTTGGCGGCTACACGCAAAAATTCCTCATAGACACGTGCTTTATCTTCTTCCGAAAGGTCGTAACCAAGCTTTTCAACCGAAGCACAAACCGTGTCCTTATCATCATTGGAATCAAGGTGGATAGGTTCATCATCGATAACCAAAGAAGTTACACTTCCCTTTGTGCTCTTTGCATTGTTGAGCACCCAACCTATCTGCTTAACTGTGCGGTGAAGCTCGGTATAACGAATATCAGAGTAAAATCCGTAACTGTTACCGCAGTTTTTCACCATAGCGGCAAAGCTTTCCAAGGAAACACCCGCATCACTCACAGCAGTCTTAACACCTTCAGCACCTGCTTGAACTGCCATAATAGCATTGGCACAAGCCATACTGTTTTGGTTGGAGCAACGAACACTCACAGGAACAGAAACGTTCTCCAAAACGGTCTTTACAAACGACGCAAAATCATCGGGGAGCATTTCTCCTGCGTCATCGCAAAGCGAGATTTCAGAAGCACCTGCGGCAATAGCCATATTGAGAACACTATTTAAGAACGCAGGCTCAGCACGGGATGCATCCAAAGCGCAAAACTCAACTGAGGCACACTTTTCTTTTGCAAAAGAAACGACCTTTTCTACCCAAGAGAGCATCTTATCGGGCTTTTTATGACAAACGTATTCCATACTAACAGGAGATGTTGGAAGCTCGATGCGGATGTGCGGATGTGCGGCGGTAGAAAGAGCCGCTGCGGCATTCTCGACACTTTCCATACTCATTCCCGCTGCCACCGAAATCCTGCTCTTTTTTACAAATGTAGAAATGGTTTTAATCAGGAGCGTATCGATGCGTACGTTTTGAATTTCGGGCAACTCAATTACGTCGATATCCAATTTTTCGAGCTGACGTGCAATATCGATTTTTTCTTTAAAGCTAAAAGCATTGTCGGCTCTGCAAAGCGTTGCATCTGCAATTCTGATTTTTTTCATTTTTTTGGTCTCCTTATCAATCATTTCCGCCCCGATAAAAAAGTCCCCGAGACGGATGCAAAATCCACCTCGGGGACGAATGTTCTCATTCGCGGTACCACCCCGGTTACCGACAGAAATCGGTCACCTCAAAGGCTCAAACAAGCCCTATGCCCTGATAACGGTGCATGCCGTGACCGCTTACTGAAAGGTTCTGCGGTCCTGCTCCGGAACGAGACTTTCTTCTTACGCTGTAACGGCTCACACCTACCGCCGTTTCTCTGCAATCAGCCAAAAAGAAGAAATAATTCCTTCAACGCATTTCAAAAATATGCCTTATTATAACATTTACAAGTGTATTTGTCAAGGTTTTTTTGAAAATTTTTTATTATTTTTCGATGGGATACGTCCAGCCGTAGCTATCCTCAATCTTACCCCATTGAATACCTGTCAAAGTATCGTACAGATGCTGGGTGACAGTACCAATCTTACCCTCGTTTACAGGATACTTTTTGCCCTTGTAGCAAAGCTCGCCAATGGGAGAGACAACGGCGGCAGTTCCACAGCCCCATGCTTCTTCGAGCGTGCCGTTTTCAAGTGCCCCGGAAAGTTCATCAATGCTCAAGAGTCTTTCGCTGACATTGTAGCCCTCTTTTTTGAGAACTTCGATGCAGGATTTGCGAGTGATACCGGGCAAAATGGAACCGGTCAGTGCAGGAGTAACGATTTCACCGTTAATCTTGAACATAACGTTCATAGCGCCAACCTCTTCAATGTACTTGCGCTCAACACCGTCAAGCCACAGTACCTGCGAATATCCCTTTTGTGCGGCTCTTTCGCCGGCTCTGTTGCTGGCTGCATAGTTACCGCCACACTTTGCATAACCCGTACCGCCTCTAACGGCACGAACGTCCTCGTCTTCAATCATAATGCGGACGGGATTGATGCCTTCTGCATAGTAGCTTCCTACGGGAGAAGCAATGATAACAAAGGTTGCGTTGTGTACTGCGTGAACACCAAGAGTCTCGTCGTTACCAAAAAGGAACGGACGCAAATAGAGCGAAGTTCCGGGAGCGGAAGGAGTCCAATCCTGTTCGAGTTCAACGAATGTCAGGAGTGCTTGAAGCATATCCTCTTCTGCCATTTGAGGCAAGCACAAACGCTCGGCGGAGTTGTTCATACGGCGAATGTTCTCCAAGGGGCGGAAAAGCTGAACCTTACCGTCGGCACGACGGTAAGCCTTGAGTCCCTCAAAAATTTCGGAGCCGTAATGCAGAACGGTGGATGCGGGATGGAGAGAAATGTTTGCAAACGGAACGATGCGAGCATTGTACCAACCCTTTTCGTGAGAATAATCGGCCATAAACATATGGTCGGTAAAGATTTTACCAAATCCCAGGGTAGAAGCATCCGGCTTTGCCTTGGGGGCATCACATTTTGTAATGGAAATATTCAACATAGTGTTTACCCTTTCTGCAATTTGAATTAGTTTTCGGCACCAAGTCGCATAGCACCAAGGTTAACCTCAAGCATATCGGCGCGCTTTGCGGAAATAACTTTTTTGAGTGCGGCGGTGATGTTCTCTTCGTTGTAGTCGCCAATCTCTTTGAGAACCTTACCAACGATAATCATATTCGCAAGTGTGGGAGTGCCATTGTCACTTGCCAGCTGTGTTGCGGGAATGTAGAAAACTTTAACGTCATCGCGAGTAACCTTGCGCTCAATAAGCGTGGAGTCAGCAAAAATCATACCGCCGGGTACAACGCTCGATTCGAATTTATCAAGAGACGGCAGGTTCATAGCGATTAGAATATCGGGGTTGGAAACGATGGGAGAACCAACGGGCTCATCGCTGACAATGACACTGCAGCTTGCAGTGCCGCCGCGCATTTCGGGACCGTAAGAAGGCAACCAGCTGACCTGCTTTTCTTCCATCAAGCCCTTATAAGCGATAAATTTACCGGCAAACAGAATTCCTTGTCCGCCAAAGCCGGAAAACAGCATTTGCTTTGTACTCATTTTGCCGCTTCCTCCTCTCTGCTTCTATCCTTATAAACGCCGAGCGGATAATAAGGAATCATTTTCTCGTCAATCCACTGCAAAGCCTTCTGCGGTGTCATACCCCAGTTGGTGGGACAAGTGGAAAGCACCTCTACCAAAGAGAAGCCTTTGCCTTCAATTTGATTTTGGAATGCCTTTTTGATCGCTTTTTTGGCGTTGTTTACGTTCTTCACGTTGTTAACGGTAACGCGAGCAAGATACTCGGGACCGTCAAGCTCGGAAAGCATTTCGCATACGCGAATCGGAAAACCGCAGTGGTTGGTGTCACGACCGTAAGGAGAGGTTTGCGTAACCTGTCCCGGGAGTGACGTGGGAGCCATTTGACCTCCGGTCATACCGTAAATCGCGTTGTTAATAAAGATAATGGTGATATTTTCGTTTCTGGCAGCTGCGTGAACCGTCTCAGCCATGCCAATGGACGCAAGGTCACCGTCACCTTGATAGGTGAATACGATGTGCTCCTCGGGATTTGCACGCTTAACGCCGGTAGCAACAGCAGGTGCGCGACCGTGAGCGGCTTCAATCATATCACAGTTAAAATAGTTATAAGCCATAACCGAGCAACCAACGGGAGCAATACCGATGGTTCTGCCTTCAATACCGAGTTCATCAATAACTTCGGCTACCAAGCGGTGAACGATACCGTGGGTGCATCCGGGACAATAATGCATAGGTGCGTCGGTCAGTGCGTGGGGTTTCTTAAATACAACCATTAGTTTTCTCCTCCTTTCGCGGCGTTCTTAATAGCTTCGAGTACTTGATCGGGAGACGGAATCATACCGCCTGCGCGATTGCACAGTGTTACAGGCTTTTTGCATTCGGTAGCAAGGCGTACGTCATCAATCATTTGACCCATAGAAAGCTCAACCGAAATGAAGCTGTTAACCTTATCGGCAGCACGGCGGAATACTTCGTTCGGGAAAGGCCATAGCGTGATAGGACGAATCATACCAACCTTAATGCCCTGCTTTCTCGCCTCGTTGATAGCGTTTTTGGAAACGCGTGCGGCAATACCGAAAGCAGCAATGCAAATTTCTGCGTCTTCCATCATATATTCTTCATACATTACCTCATTTTCCTCGATGGTACGATAACGCTCGTAACGAGCAAAGTTAAACTTTTCAAGTTCTTCGGGAATGAGTGAGAGAGAGTTTGTGATATTATGAGAACGTTGCATTTTAGTACCCGTAGTTGCCCAAGGCTTTGCGGGTGCGGGATTGACAACGAGATCATCAAGAGCCACAGGCTCCATCATTTGACCCATTGTACCATCAGCTAAGATCATAGCAGTCATACGGTATGTATCGGCAAGCTCAAAGCCACGAACAGTGAGTTCTGCCATTTCTTGAACAGATGCAGGAGCTAAAACGATCATACGGAAGTCTCCGTGACCGCCTGCTTTGGTAGCTTGGAAATAATCGGATTGGCTAGGTTGAATACCGCCAAGACCGGGACCGCCGCGCTGAACGTTAACAACGAGTGCGGGCAGGTCTGCACCTGCAAGGTAAGAAAGACCTTCGCTCTTGAGTGCGATTCCGGGGCTGGAAGAAGAGGTCATAACGCGGTATCCTGCGGATGCAACGCCATAAACCATATTGATAGCCGCAATTTCGCTCTCTGCTTGCAAAAAGCATCCGCCGATTTTGGGCATCTTTTTTGCCATATAAGCCGCAATTTCGGTCTGTGGTGTGATGGGATAGCCAAAATAATGTCTGCAGCCTGCGTGAATAGCGGCTTCGGCAATGGCTTCGTTGCCTTTCATCAATACTTTATCTGCCATATCAATCACCTCTCAACAGTAATAATGCAATCGGGACACATAGTAGCACAGAATGCACAGCCGATGCAAGCATCCGGCTTTTCTGCCTCTACGGGGTGATGTCCTTTTTTGTTGATTTTATCGGGTGCCAAACGAAGCACCTTTTTGGGGCAAGCGTCTACACACAGACCGCAGCCCTTGCATTTATCGGTCAAAAAAGTTAATTTTGCCATTTTTATGTACTCCTTTTCAAGGGTTATTACAATTTACTGTATCTTTTTTTGCAATTTTAGTGAGAAAAGATTAGGAATCTTTCCTTTTAATTCTTCTTGTAATTTTTCGTCTGCCGCGGTCATAACAACCGGCAAACCTGACATAGTCGACACTTCTTCGGCGTAACGCATTGATGTAAGAACATCCTCAGCTGTGGTTTCAACGCCGAGATTGGAATTGTTTACCAAACCTGTAAAGCGAATTCCGCCTGCTGCTTCGATTTCGCGCATTACCTCCACAGTAGATGAGGCATCACGCGTGAGGGGGCGGTAGCATTTGATGACCATCAGCATCTCATAGTCGTTCTCTTGGAGAATTGCAGGAGCAAGTCTGCCAAGAACCAATGCACCGCGGTCATCACCGCCCACGTCGATGATGGCACGCATACGGCGGTCATCGGTCAGGGCGTAAAGGTCGGGGGGGAGTGCGGGAATATCAACGTTGCTGTTTGCGTAATTGGAGCAAATCAATCGAATGCCCGCCGCTTCCAACTCATCGGCACTGTCCTTGGAGCGAAAATAAGGATTAACAATGTCCAAATCTGCGAGCGTTACCGTCGGGTATTCCCTTTTGATTTGTTGCGCCAAATTGACGGCAATATTGGTTTTGCCGCTACCGTAATGTCCGCACAGCAACAAAACACGTTTATTCATCATAATTTGTTCCTCTGAATTTTTCCGCTCGTGGTTTTGGGCAATTCATCGCAGAAGACCACAAGACGGGGGTATTTATAGGGAGCGGTGTGCTCCTTAACATAGTTTTGAATTTCTTTTTTGAGTTCTTCTGTGGGCTCAGTTCCCTTTGTAAGAACAATGGAAGCCTTCACAATTTGTCCTCTTACCTCATCGGGAGCGGCAGAAACGCCACACTCGAGAACGTAAGGCAGCTCCATAATAACGCTTTCAATTTCAAAGGGACCAATTCGATAACCCGAAGACTTGATAACGTCATCGGCGCGACCAACGTACCAGTAGAAGCCATCTTCATCGCACCAAGCAACATCACCGGTGTGATAGTAACCGTCGTGCCAAACCTCTTTGGTCTTTTCCTCATCGCGATAATAGCCGGTAAAAAGACCGCAAGGTGCACCGTTCTTGACGTTGACAACGATTTCGCCGCTCTCACCAACGGGAACAGGATTGCCTTCGGCATCGAGAAGCGAAACATCGTATATCGGTGCAGGCTTACCCATCGAACCGATTTTATGCGATTCGCCAATCAGGTTACCGATAATCATCGTGCTTTCGGTTTGACCGAAGCCTTCGAGAATTTGCAATCCGGTTGCCTTTTCAAATTGGCGATAAACCTCGGGATTGAGTGCCTCACCCGCGGTGGTCATATGCTTAACCGAAGAGAGGTCATATTTTGAAATATCCTGTTTTATCATCATGCGCAACATCGTGGGAGGTGCGCAAAATGTGGTGATGTTATATTTTGCAAACATCGGCAGAATCTCAGCAGCATCAAAACGGTCGAAATCGTAAACGAAGGTTGCCGCTTCACACAGCCATTGACCGTAGAGCTTACCCCACATTGCTTTTGCCCAACCTGTATCGGAGATAGTAAAGTGCAAGCCGTTTGGATCTGCATTGTGCCAATATTTGGCTGTGTGGAAGTGTCCAAGTGCATACTTATAATTGTGCGCCGCAATTTTGGGATATCCTGTGGTTCCCGATGTAAAGAACATCAGCATCAAATCGTCTCCACCCGGAGCATCCTCGCCTCTGTTGTAGTGCGAACTGTAAAGCGGATATTCCTCATCAAAGGTTCTCCAACCTTCGCGTTCGCCATTAACAATCAAGAAATTCTTGAGTTCGGGGCAGGTTTTGGCAGCAAGTTCAATTTGATGTGCCGTATTTCCGTCGGCAGTACAGAGAACGGTATTGATGCCCGCAGATTGGAAACGGTATTCAAAGTCGTGCTCTTGCAGCTGATTGGGTGCCGGAATGGCAATGGCACCGAGCTTATTCAAGCCAAGCATTGCAAACCAAAATTGGTAGTGGCGCTTGAGGACAAGCATTACACGGTCGCCTTTTTTTATGCCAAGCGACTTGAAATAGTTGGCACACTGTGCCGATGCCTTTTTGATATCTTTGAAGGTAAATCTACGCTCGGTCTTGTCCCCGGCAATATGAAGCATAGCAAGCTTTTGCGGCTCTTTATCCGCAAGCGCATCGACAAGATCAAATGCAAAGTTGAAGTTTTCGGTATTTTTGAATTGAATGGACGTA
Organism: Eubacteriales bacterium; assembly: GCA_045542155.1. GTDB lineage: Bacteria > Bacillota > Clostridia > Oscillospirales > CAG-272 > UMGS1865. Next base: position 3,399 of record JAZQKM010000185.1, on the reverse strand, counting down.
GGAGTACCGTTTTCATTTTCGACAACATCGATAAACTTTTGATAGATGCGTTCCTTGGTGTCCTTGGTAGGTGCTGCGGTTCCCTTAATCAGCTTTGCGGGCATCAGTTCGGGAATGGGCTCACCCGTGGGATTGAGGACGATTGCATAGAATTCGCAATCCTGACCGCCTACGGCAATCATACCGTGAGGTGCGCTACTGTCATAATAGATGGTGTCGCCTGCGTGCAGAATTTCTCTGTGAGAGCCAACCTGAACCATCAAGCTACCCGTAATGACAATATCAATCTCCTGCCCTGCGTGGGTGGTCAGCTCGATATCTTTGTGCTGTGCCTCTTCGTTATACTCACTGCGAACGTACAAAGGCTCTGCAATACGGTTTTGGAAAGCATACGCAAGATTGTAATAAGTCATGCCGTGTGCCTGCTCGATGCGTTGTCCGAGTCCGCCGCGCGTAACCGTATACGATTTCAGTTTAGGGCTGACACCATCGATAATATCGGTGACGTTTACACCAAACGCAAGCGAGCAACGGTAAATAAACGCAAAGTTGAGGTCACTTTGTCCGTTTTCGCATGCCAAATATTCCTCAACCGTTACGTCGGTCTTTGCCGCCATCTCTTCAGGAGTATAGCGTGTGATCTCGCGCAACTCACGAATACGCGCTGCCATTTCTCGGATTTTGAAATCCAATCCGCTCATTTGTTTCATTTTTCTCTCTCCGTTTCTTACCTTGGAACAAAAAACGCACTCGTCCCAAGGTGAAAATAACCTTGAGACGAGTGCGATAATAACACCCGCGGTACCACTCAAATTGCGACAAGGTCGCCACTCTTGGAGCCTGACAGCCCCTATGCATTCACGCAGCAATCACGGAAGGGTTCTAATAAAGCTGTGCTCGTTCTTCCCCTCGGCTCAGAAGCTCCAGATGCCGACCTATGTCTATGGCTCGCACCAACCGCCATTTCTCTGTAAAGACCGTTTTGCCGACACCCTCTTCGTCAGTGCCTTTCTAAATTATTAAGATTGTATCACACTTTTGGTTATTTGTCAAGAGCTTTTATAATTTTTCCAATATTATTATAAAAATATTTCATCAAAGCTTGTTGCGCTGAATCTTTCCGCTGATGGTTTTGGGAAGCTCGTCGCGGAATACAACGATTCGGGGATATTTATAAGGTGCGGTATGCTCCTTAACGTAATTTTGAATTTCTTTTTTGAGTTCTTCGGTAGGTTCTGTTCCCTTTGTAAGAACAATGGAAGCCTTAACAACTTGACCTCTGACCTCATCGGGAGCGGCAGAAACGCCGCACTCCAGAACATAAGGCAGTTCCATAATAACGCTTTCAATTTCGAAGGGACCGATGCGGTATCCGGAGGACTTGATAACGTCGTCTACGCGGCCGACATACCAATAGAAGCCGTCCTCATCTCGCCAAGCGGTGTCACCCGTATGGTACATACCGTCGTGCCAAACCTCTTTGGTCTTTTCCTCGTTACGGTAGTATCCCGCAAACAGTCCGCAAGGCACTGCCTTATCGGTGCGAACAACTATTTCACCAACCTCACCGTCGGCAACGGGATTGCCATCGGGGTCAACGATATCAACGTCGTAAAGCGGAACAGGTTTACCCATCGAACCGAGCTTGTGTGTTCCGCCCATCAAATTGGCGATGGTAAGTGTCAATTCGGTTTGACCGAAGCCTTCCATGATTTGCAAGCCTGTTGCCTTTTCAAATTGGCGGTAAACCTCGGGGTTGAGAGCTTCACCGGCAGTTGTCATATGCTTGATGGAAGAAAGATCATATTTTGAAATATCCTGCTTTATCATCATGCGCAGCATCGTAGGAGGCGCGCAGAAGGTGGTAATATTGTATTTTGCGAACATCGGCAGAATGACGGAAGCATCAAAGCGGTCAAAATCGTAGGTAAATACCGCTCCCTCGCACAGCCATTGGCCGTAGAGCTTGCCCCAAAGTGCTTTGCCCCATCCCGTCTCTGAGATGGTAAAGTGCAAACTGCCCTCGCTCACACCGTGCCAATATTTGGCGGTAATAAAGTGACCAAGTGCATATTTGTAACTGTGTGCGGCAATTTTGGGATAACCCGTTGTGCCCGAGGTAAAGAACATCAACATCAAATCATCGCCACAAGGTGTTTCTTCGGTGCGATAGAAATGTGCGCTGAAGAGCTCGGATTCTTCATCAAAATCTCTCCAACCGTCGCGCTTGCCACCAACAAGAACCTTTGTTTTGAGCATCGGGCATTTCTCTTGTGCGAGGTCTACTTGATGTGCCACGTCACCGTCGGCGGTACAAACGATAGCACTAACACCTGCCGCTTCAAAGCGGTACTCAAAGTCATGTGCTTGCAGCTGGTTGGTTGCGGGGATAACAACAGCACCAAGCTTATGCAAACCGAGAATTGCAAACCAAAATTGATAGTGACGTTTGAGAACAAGCATTACGCGGTCGCCACTCTTAATTCCAAGCGACTTGAAATAGTTGGCACACTGTGCAGATTTACGCTTCATATCATTAAATGTGAAGCGTCGCTCGGTCATATCCTTGGAGATATGCAGCATAGCAAGTTTTTCGGGATCCTTTTGTGCAATGGCATCAACCACATCAAATGCAAAGTTGAATTTGTCCTCATTGTGAAAATCGATAGACTGCAACAACCCATTTTCATCCTCAACAGTCGAGATAAACTTATCACAAACAAGCTCACGCTTTGGAGCTTTTATAGGAATCAATGTTTCGCGAAGAACATCCTCCTTTTCATCTTCACCGGATAGAACAACTGCTACAAACAAGCAATCTTCGCCACCGATTGCAATCATACCGTGAGGAGTTGAACTGTTATAATAGATGCTGTCACCCTCTTCAAGATACTCGACATTCTCGCCAATTTGCACCTTAAGCTTACCCTTCATAACCATGTCGAACTCTTGACCGGAGTGCTTGGTAAGGTGAATGGGGCGGTTTTGCAGATCGGGATTATACTCATAACGAACCCAATACGGCTCTGCCAGCTTTTTGCGAAACATTGGGGCTAAGTTGGAAATCTCAATGCCGTCCTCCTTTGCCGTTTGCTGACCTTGACCGCGGCGCGTAACCGTGTAGGATGAAAGGTGCGCACTGCTACCTTCCAGTAAGTCTGTCATGCCAATTCCAAATGCAAGAGCACATTTGTGAATGAAGGTGAACGGAAAATCAAGTGTTCCGCTTTCATATTGAAGGTATTCTTCAACAGTAACCTCGGTCTTATCTGCCATCGTTTCAACGCTGAAATCGAAAATTTCACGCATTTCGCGAATTCGCAGAGCAACCTCCTGCAAAGTGTTGGATGATAAGTTAGACATTTTGGTTTCCTCCTTGCTAAAAAAATAAAACACCCG
>JAZQKM010000184.1:0-2195 GCA_045542155.1 Eubacteriales bacterium | reverse complement strand
ATAGCACTCATTTATGACAATTGGTATTCCAAATATCAAAACACCTACACCTAGAATTATTAAAAAGATTTTTAACACATGTTTGAATTTTGACATAAAATTTATCCTATTGCATTCAATCATTGATTTCCGCTTCCAGTTTTGCTATACCATCCATAATCTTCTCAAAGTTCGGTTTGTTTCCAAACAGCATATTCTGCATATGCTCGTAGTCAACGCGGAGCTTATCGAGGTTATATTCGGGGGGCATCAGACGCATTGTGCCGCGCTTGGCAAGATCGTATCTCGCCCAAGGACAACGGTAGAACTTGTCCTTAAAATCCACCACGCGCGTAAGCAAGTCATTATCTGCAAGCGCGTTGTCTTTCACTTCGGTCTGCATCATTCGATACAGATCGTAATAGTGGCGGGAATATCAAGCCGAGAATGGGTTGACCGTATTTATTTGCCGCCAAATGCGCACTTGAACGAAGCACGTCAGCCGAGTGCCAAAGGTCGTCTTTCAGTTTCTTTAATTCTTTATCTGTCATTTTTGAATATCTCCAAAATTATGCTTTCAACTTATACACACGATTTTTATTGCCACCCTCAGCAACAATGATTTCCTCATCCACCATTTCGGCAAGAATTTCTTTGGCTCTTGTAGGCTTCAAACCGAGGAGCTCGGCAATCTCGGTGCTCTTGGCAGAAACATTTTCAGTAAGATAGGAAATAATCGCTTGTTTGTGTGCGACGGTTTTTGCCGCCGCTTTTTTATCGCCGCTTTTTATCGCCGCTTTTTTATCGCCGCTTTTGCCAATCATCAGCGATAACGTAATTCTATCGGGTTCAAAGCTTTCGTTAATAACAGGAGCAGACCAACCTTGCTTTTTCCAAACGCTAAAGATGTTGGGAATACCGCTACCTGCGCGCTCACCTACGTCGATGAGGTTAAACATCTTGATGAGCGTACTGTTACGAGGGTCGGAAACGCCGCCACTCTTTGCAGCTTCGACATCAATACGGAAACCGCCGGGGTTGGAAAGCGTGATAACATCTTTTCTTTTGATGATGACGAGACCTTGTCTACCGTAATAGTCGGCATTTATCAAGCAGTTTGCAAGAGCTTCTCTGAGAGCCTTGTGTACTGGTGTGTCGTCAATGCGGTCACCGCCCTCAAGCTTGAATGGAACTTTAATGTCCTGCGTGATCTTGTTATAAACGCGGAAATAGAAATCGTAAACATTTCCGCTCCAATCGCCCGACGAGGAAACAATACGGTCAGTCCAACGAGTGTTGGGATCAAACTGCTCTTGATAGTCAAGGAAGTATGCGGGAAACTCTTTTACAATTTCATATTCGTAGCCGAACATCAAAAGTCCTGCGGCAGTAGGGTGCATCTTTCCGTCGTTTGATCTTCCAACGGCACCGAGCTTGTAAAGGAATTCAACATCTTCAAGCTCCTCCCAAACGTGTCCGGGACGGTAGGTTTTCATACGGATACGGTAACGCTTCACGCTATCATAATCAAACGCATCAAGCCCCATATTTTCAAGCACGAGCATATCTTGCGTTTTGATGGCGGCATCACGCATCATCGCTTGGACTTCTTCTTTGGTACACTTGTAGTCACCCTCACCGTTGCGGCGGTAGCTTCCCGAAAGAGGATTGCCGTCGATATACACGGGCTTGTCGCTACGCTGTGCACGAGGCACACGAATAGCTACAATATGCTTGCCGTCGATGTCCTCGATGGTTACGTCCTTATCGGAGAGAATGTTTGCACTCACCTTGTTCGCGTTATTGACAATATCCCAAAAGTCCTTTATCAGCTTTTCGGGATCGGGCAGGTCAACGGGATGCAAGGACTTGTCGGCGTGTTCCTCAACACCAAGCAGAATGATGCCGCCGAGCGTATTGGCAAACGCAGAATAAGTTTCCCAAATGCTACGGGGCAGACCGCCGATTGCCTTTTTCGCTTCAATGCGATTATTCTCTTTATATTTTTCTATGTTGGTAAAATCAATCATCGTTAAGCCCTCCACGTTATGCGTTCTCATCGGGAACGATCTCGACAATATCCCCGATCTCGCAGTTCAGAGCTACGCATATTTTAACGAGGACATCGATTGTCACAACCGTACCTTCCTTGCCCATTTTCGTAATGGTAGCAAGGCTGAGTCCTGCACGCTCAGCAAGATCTTTTTTCTTCATAT
>JAZQKM010000183.1:0-2361 GCA_045542155.1 Eubacteriales bacterium | reverse complement strand
TGCTCCCATAAACTCAACAACTTCATCTCTTGATAATTGATTCCAAATTTCATCGTTTAAGAACTCATAAAAAGGTATATCTTCTTCATTTTGCAACAAATCCATAAACAATTGAACTTTTGCAGAAGGCGTTAAAGTTCTCTCCTGTTGTGTTTCGGTTTCAACAATTTTTTTTGCGCCAACACCCACTACTTTCCCGTCTAAAGTTCCTTTTTTATCGATTGTTTGTTTCTCCTTCGTGATTATTTTTTCAGGTAACGAACCTTCAAGAGCAGATAAATAATCATCTAAAATATTTTCGTTTAAGTATAAAAAATTTCTTAATTTCATTTTTTACATTCCTTTTTAATGTTAATTCGTTAATTCCTGATACATCTTCATTAGTTCTGCCACACAGCTACTTTCCGTCATGGTCTTTACGTCAAAACCATATGCCTGCATGACGGCGCGGTCGTTTGCTTGGTGCGCCTTGCGGAGTTCGGGCGGCATAGCTACTTCGTCGTAAAGGTCCGCCAAAGAGCAATCGGGATAAAGTGCACGGGCATCAAGGATTGCCTGTGCTGTTTCCTCAATCTTCTTTTTCTGCACATCAGCAGACGCAGGCCAAGGGAAATTGTTGTAAACAATATCCTTTGCATAGCGGTAATCGCTCTTTAATCTTCCGCATACAGTTCGCATCCAAGCGTTATGGACGTTTGAAGTAAGCACACCGAAATTGTAAAGCGTTGCATTGGGAATAAGAAACAGGAGATCACTTGCGATAACCGTGTTAGGCAAAAAGCCAATGGGAATATATCTTCTTCTCTCGGAAGATGTTTTCGGAACAGCTATATATTCACTATCGGGCTGTGCTATCTGACAGAACAGCGTCGGTGTTTCAGCAAATTTTCTTGTACCCGCAGCAACACTATTGGCGCGGAAATCGCGGACACTTTCAACTCTTCGCATAACGGTTGGGCACTGCTTTAGCTCGTGAGGATTTGCGCCAACCATCCAAAGACACCAACGGGATTTGTTGTTAATAAACTCGTACGCTCCAAGATACGGACGAATCCATTTTGCCGACAATGGCTCTTTTTTTAACAACTCGTCTTTCTCCTCGTCAGAGAGAATAAACCCACCGCCATCACGCGGCATACTGCCAAATTTGATTTTTGGTATATCACAAAGGGGGGTTGTTCTGCTTTCAACAAAAATGTTTGGAGCTTCAGCGAGATACGAATTGATATTATCAACATATCTCACCAAATCATTATCATATAACGCCTTTTTGGCTCTGTTCCACAGAGAAAAGCCAACAATAACACAATGAACGTGCGCCTTTACTTTCGCTTCGCTATCCCAAATAAAAGTGCGATGTGCAAACTGTATGCATACACCTTTTTCAAACAAAGGTTTCCAAAGCGTAACTGCCTGTTGCCCTTGGCAGATGGAGTTTGTCGAAACAAATGCGACTTCGATTCTTGTTTCTTGAATATATTCTGCCGCCTTGTAGTACCAAGCAGCTACATAGTCCAGTTCGCCAATGCCTTTCACATCACCAATGGCAAACAACATATCAGCTTTCTGTTCCTTTGTTGCCATCATTCCACCAATAAACGGCGGATTACCCATAATGTAATTCAGCTTGTCCTTAGGAACAACGCTTTCCCAATCGATACGAAGAGCGTTGCCCTCTACAATATTAGCATAGGATTTCAGTGGCAAGAAATCGAGGGACATATTTACGATGTCCTCTGTCTCTTTGAGCATTTGACTTTCTGCAATCCAAAGCGCAGTTTTTGCAACGGTTACAGCAAAATCGTTAATTTCGATGCCGTAGAATTGACCAATAGATACTTTGATAATACCGTCAAAGCCGAGCAAAATTTGTCCTTGGTTGATAATCTCCAATGCTTCGTTTTCCAAACGGCGCAGAGAAATATAGGTTTCGGTTAAAAAGTTACCGGAACCACAGGCAGGGTCAAAGAACATAAGCTCAGACAGCTTTTCGCGGAAAGCCTCTGCTTTATCGTTACGAATTTTGGGTACTTTCAGCACCTTGATCTCCGCAAGTTCCTCTCGGAGTTCATCCAGGAACAGCGGATCAATAACCTTATGTATATTCTCAATAGAGGTGTAATGCATACCACCGGAACGTCTTGTTTCGGGGTTCAAAGTAGACTCGAATACTGCACCAAAGATAGTGGGGCTAATTTGCGACCAGTCAAAATCTTCGCTTGCGTTGTGCAAAAGCAAGTCAACGATTTCCTGTGTAAAGTTGGGAATCTCAATGTTTTCATCAGCAAATAAACCGCCGTTCACGTAAGGGAACGCCGCCAAAGCGTCATCCATATACAAGTCGGAGGCCAAGCGGTAGAC
>JAZQKM010000182.1:0-10513 GCA_045542155.1 Eubacteriales bacterium | reverse complement strand
TGTTCCTCAAGAACCGAAAAATCAATGCTCTCGCGCTTGATACGGGCGGGAGTTCCGGTTTTAAAGCGAAGGAGCTTGACGCCGATTTTTTCAAGAGAAGCCGAGAGTCCCTTGGCAGGTAGGAAGCCATCGGGGCCTGCTTCATAGCTGACGTCACCTACAAAAATCGCACTTTCAAGGTAGGTTCCCGTGGCAACAATGACGCAATCGCAATCCCATTTTTCTCCCAAGCGCGTCTGAACACCCGAGACAAATGTTGCTATCGAATTATCGTTGTTTTTTAAATTCGCATTACATTCGTCTTTTTGTGAGACAAATATTGCGGTTATCTCGGATTGAACAAGACGAAGATTCGGCGTTGTTTCCAAGGTGCGCTTCATAATGGATTGGTATTTTTTGCGGTCCGCTTGCACGCGCTTGCTTTGCACAGCAACACCTTTTCCCATATTCAAAAGACGGGATTGGAGCGTGACCAAATCCGCCGCGCGTCCCATCTCACCACCCAGGGCATCAATCTCATACACGAGGTGTCCTTTGGCGGTTCCGCCGATGGAAGGGTTGCAGGGCATGTTGGCAATCGATTCGAGAGACATTGTAAACAAAACGGTATCTACACCGAGCCGTGCCGAGGCGAGAGCTGCCTCAATGCCTGCGTGGCCCGCACCAATAACGGCGACGCTGCAACGAAGAGAATTTTGTTTATTTTCAGGGCTGTTTAACATCGAGAGGAAACTCCTTCAAATTTGAACTCAAACCAAAAACAAGACAAAAATTGCTATTGGTAAAAAATAGAAAAGCAAGAAACAAAAGGGAATGACACCCTCTTTTTTATTCTACGCGAGCAAGGTATTCCTCTTGCTCGGGAGTGAGGACGTCGATGCTGACGCCGGTGGAATTGAGCTTGATGAGCGCAACCTCACGGTCGATTTCGGCGGGAACGGCGTAAACCTTCTTTTTCATCGTCTTACCGTTCTTTGCAAGGTAAGCCAAGCTCTTGGCTTGAATGCCAAAGGACATATCCATAATTTCGGCGGGGTGACCGTTGCCTGCTGCGAGGTTGACAAGTCTACCGTCTGCCAAGAGGTTGAGCACGCGCCCGTCCGCCATGCGGTAGCCGCGAATGTTGGGCTTGCGTTCCCAAATCTCGGTAGCGAGTGCGGCGAGATCTTCTTTGTTGATTTCAACGTCAAAATGGCCGCTGTTCGAGAGGAGCACGCCATCCTTCATCGTTTCAAAATGACGCTTTACAAGAACGTCCGCACAGCCGGTCAGAGTAACGAAGAGATCGCCGAGCTTTGCGGCTTCGTCCATGGGCATTACGGTGAAGCCGTCCATGCTGGCTTCAATGGCTTTGATGGGGTCAACCTCGGTCACAACAACCACCGCGCCCATACCCTTGGCGCGCATCGCAAAGCCCTTTCCGCACCACCCGTAGCCCGCAATTACCACAGTTTTGCCTGCGATAATGAGGTTGGTGGCATTCATAATTCCGTCCATTGTCGACTGTCCCGTGCCATAGCGATTGTCAAACAAATGCTTGCAATCGGCATCGTTGACGTCAATCATCGTGTAGTCGAGCAGTCCTGCTTTTTCGCGGGAAAGCAAACGGTGAATACCCGTGGTAGTCTCTTCACAACCGCCAATCAGGTTTTTACCGTATTCGCGGCATTCGCCGTGAAGAAGAGAAATGAGATCTCCGCCGTCGTCGATGATGAGGTCGGGGCAGCAGGAAAGTGTCTTTTTGAGGTGCTCGGTGTACTCGTCCATATCGACGCCGTGAATGGCATTGACCTCAAAGCCTTCCGCTGCGAGAGCTGCCGCAACGTCATCTTGGGTAGAAAGAGGATTGCATCCGGTTACCCAAACCTCGGCACCGCCCGCACGCAAAATTTTTGCCAGATAAGCGGTTTTTGCTTCGAGGTGAATCGACATCGAAATCTTTTTGCCCGCAAAGGGCTTGGTTTTCTCAAACTCTGCTTTTACAGAGTTCAAAATGGGCATATAAGATGCTACCCACGAAATTTTATCCGCGCCGGAAGGCGCGAGATTGATATCCTTAATTTGGCTCATAACGGTTCTCCAATCAGACAAATGTTGCTATTCTTTTGTTTTTTAGTAAGACACGTGCGACAAAATAGTGTCGTTGTCGCCCTTTTTATGCTTCGGAAAGGCGTTTGACGTGTGCTCTCATTTCGGGCATACGTTGCTTGCGGTATTCCGAGGGGGAGAGCCCCAGCTGCTTAATGAACGCGCGGTTAAAGGTGCGCGGTGTGTTAAAACCGACCAAAGAGCCGATTTCGGTAATGCTGAGCGAGGAATTGAGCAGATAACGGCAGGCTTCGGAAACACGCAGGGAGTTGATGTAATCGTTAAAGCGTAAGCCCAGCCTTCCGCTGAATAAGTGAGAAATATAAAACTTATTTAAATGAAGCTTTTCTTCTAGGAGTGAGAGCGAGAGATTTTCTGCATAGTTTTGCGTGCAAAACGAAACGATGGTGCGCAAGGACTCGGAATCTCCCACAGGGAGCTTGGAAATCTTCATCATGGGGACGAGCTCGGCACAAAGCGCCAACAGATATCCGCGGCGCAATTCCGACACGTGCGAAAACTCTTCGCGCTCTACCGTGTCGGTCAAGGCATCGATGAGCGCGCGAATGCGCGGATTGTTGGCAGCCCCCTCAATAACGGGCGAGGTCGGTGTGCCAATGGTAAAGGTCTCCATCAATTCGGGGAGCAGGTCAGGCTTGAAAATAAAGCCGACGTGTGTTTCTTCGGTTACTTTTTCATAGGAGTGGATTTGGTTGGGGAAGGTGAGGAAAATATCGCCTGCGTGCAGCTCGTAACGAGCCGAATCGGCGTAGGCAATCACGTCACCCTCCAGCAAACAAATGAGCTCCAATTCGCGGTGCAGGTGCGGTATATATTGAATGTGGTGTCCACTCAAAAACGCAATATCCTGCAGCTTGTGCTCATATTTTACGTTTAAGGACATATCAGCGCTCCTCCCAACGGGGGCGGCGGTTTTGCTTACACGTAGCGCGATAAATCACAAAAAAGAGAACAAAACCAAGAACAAATCCGCAAGCCGCAGCGGCTACGGGAATGATGAATTCGGGGAAGGCGTCAACAGAGCTCGTATAAAGGGAGTGCACCCACAAAACGAACTCCTCGGCCTCGGCGTTCGAGGATGTCAAAACAGTAACGGTGCAAGGGGATTCTAAATTGGCAGACGCCACAAAAGCGGAAATATCAAAGGTAACGGTTTGCCAGTTTGCCGAATTTGCAAGAGTGGTAGCTTCCAAAACAAGAGGAGCCCCTGTTTTGTCAACGCCCTGGAGGCGAAGGGTTACGGTGTAGTTGGCGGTTTTGGTGTACTGTGCCAAAAGGCGAACCGAAAGGGTGGATGCATTCTGCAAGACCGATGCGGTTGCAAGCGTGCCGTAAATGCCGGTCTCGGCTTCTGCCGAGTTGATCCAAGTGTAAAGGACGTTGGCGTTCCAAGCGGCGGAGGACTTAAATGTGGGCTCTGCCGTGTTGCCGATGGCATCAAAGCCGCAAAGGTCAGAGGCGGTAAAATCAACCAACGTGGTCTGTTTTCCGGTTCCTGCACCTACCGAGCCGGAGCCAACGATGGTTTTGGTGTCTGTGGGAGTGCCAAGCGCCTGCGCGGGAACGCAAAACAGCGCGACAACAAGGGAGAGAACGATGCACAAAGCAACGGTTTTTGCAAATCTTTTCATTTTTTTAATCCTCTTTTTCGTTTGATGTATGATAAATGCGGGGAACGCGAGGGGAAATCGCACAGAGAAGCTCATAGGGAATGGTGCCTGCGTGTTCGGCGAGAGCCGAAAGAACTTTTGGGGTGTACCCAAAGAAAGATACGCGGTCGCCGACGTGGGCGGGAACGCCCGAAAGGTCGACCATGCATTGGTCCATACAAACACTGCCGATGATTTTTACGGGAAAGACACCGTCGCGTGTTTGCAAGGAGAGCGTTGCTCCTTTGAGAGAGCGGGGAATACCGTCGGCATATCCGATGGGGAGCACTCCGATGGGGGTGTCATCAAGGGCGGTAAAGCGGCTGCCGTAGCCCACCGACTCCCCTTTGGGAATTGTTTGTATATGAATGATATCTGCCGAAAGATGCATAACGGGTTGCAAATAGAGCCGTTTTGGCGTATACGTGGGTGGAGTATAAAGCGCAAGACCGAGGCGCACACCGTCAAAAACATCGTCGGGACGCGTCAGCGCAGCGGCGCTGTTGCAGGTGTGGTGAAAGGGAACGGTAAAGCCGCCGTCTTCCAGTTTTTCTTTTAGGACGCGATAGCGTGTAACCTGTTTTGAGGTTGCTTCCTTGGCGGAGGCGATTGCCTCGTCCGCACGGGCAAAATGCGTAAACATTCCGCACACGTCAAAGGCTTTTTCCTCGGTCAGGGAAAGAATATCGCACACCGTTTGTGCAATTTCCTTTTCGGTTCTGGCGGGGTAGCCGATGCGCCCCATGCCTGTGTCAACGGCAATATGTACCGAAAGAGGAGCGAGATTTTCTTTTTTTGCCGCCGCTGCTAACGCCTTTGCGTACGAGGCGGAGAGGAGCGTTTGAATGAGATTGTTTTCCACAAGCTCGCGCGCGTAGCGCGGAGTGGTGTAGCCGAGGATGAGAACGTCGGCTTTCTTTTTTTCACTTTGGCAAACCGAGCGGACCACCAATGCCTCTTCTATGCAGGATACTGCAAAAAAGTCGCAGCCTGCTCCCAAGAGCGCCCTCACGCAAGGCTCGGTGCCGTGCCCGTAAGCATCCGCTTTAACGACTGCAAGGATGCGAGCGGTGGGTGAGGTCGTCTGAATTTTTGCAAGGCAGGCCGCAAAATTTTGACCAAGAACGCCAACGTCAATCTCTGCGCGCTTGGTATAAACGGGGTCTGTAAACGGTTTTTTTAGGCGATATCGGGAGAGAGCGTTCATAGCGTTCCACCTTTCTTACAAAATACTGCATCTATTATACCATTATAAGACAAATATTGCAATCCCTTTTTCGCATCTTTTTCAAATTTTCTCATAAAAATAGTCATAAGAAAGCATATCCTTTATGAGGCAGAGGAGGAAAAGAGATGAAAATTCGACATTTTTTGCTATTGATTGTCGTACTGATGTCGTTGTTGATGTTTGGGTGCGCGCCTGCGCGAAGTGAGATGGAATACCTATCGTCGGGTGGTGGCGGTGAGGTTTCGGGGCGCTTTGGGGATATGGCGTTTTCTGCCGTTGTGGAGTTGTCGGAGGGAGGCGAGCGTGTGTGCGTCGAATACTTATCTCCCGAGGCGCTGCGCGGTTTGAGGCTGACCGCAAACGGCGAGAGCTGCGAGGTGCGCTTGGGAGAGGTTTGCTTTTCTTGCGACGTAGGCGAAGTCGAAGGGTTTTTGCGTCCTGCCACGGCGTTTTTGCTATACGGGGATGCAAACAGCGTGCAAAAAGAAGGGGAAAACACCGTTTTCGTGTTTCCCTCGGGTAGCACGCTGACACTCTCTCCCAAGGGGGAGCCCATCTCACTTGTGGGCGAAGATGTTGAAATGCGCGTGGTTTGGTGGCAGAGAGGTACCGCGGCAAATTTCGGCTCGTAAAAGCTCTGTTTTTGTCATTTTTCCGCGCACGCGCGGTATAAAAAGAAAAAATATCACTGTAAAATTATGGTTTTGTGCATATTGCACATTGACAAGCACAAAAATTTGTGATAAAATAACATAGGACACATCCAAAAAGAGCCTTCCTTTTCGGTTTTTAAAATCTATACCGAAGGAGGGGGTCAAAATGGACAAAACAGGATAGAAATGCGTATTTTGGGCATACTACCATCGTTTCAATTTTTTGAGAGGGGAGGAAATCTCGTGAAAAAGGATAGAAGCACGGCAAAGCCGACGGAAGCACCGCAGGAAATGGCGGCGTATCTCTTCCATCAAGGCACAAACTTTCACGCATACGAATATCTTGGTGTGCATTTTGAGGGAGAGCGTGTAACCTTTCGCACGTGGGCGCCCAACGCCGAGTATGTTTCGGTGTGCGGTGACTTCAACGGCTGGAACCCCGAGACCAACCCTATGGCTCGTGTTACCGATGGCGGTGTGTGGGAGTTGAAGCTTCCCGCGGAGTGCGTAAGCATTGGGCAGTGCTATAAATACTGCATCCGCAACCGCGGACGCGAGCTCCTCAAAGCCGACCCCTACGGCTTTTCGATGCAACGCCCCCCCGAAACGGCATCTTTGATTTGTGATATCAGTGGCTACACTTGGCGCGATGAGGATTGGCTTGCTTATCGCAAGGCGCATTTTGGCAGAGGCGAGTATCTTTCGCAACCGCTCAATATTTACGAGGTTCACCTCGGTTCTTGGAAGAAGCATGCCGACGGCAGCTACTACTCCTATGCCGAGCTTGCAGGCGACCTTGCACCCTATCTCAAGCAAATGGGGTATACGCATATCGAACTGATGCCTATCAGCGAGCATCCCTTCGATGGCTCGTGGGGCTATCAGGTCTGCGGATATTACGCACCCACCGCGCGCCACGGCAGCCCCAAGGATTTTATGGCTTTTGTCGATGCTATGCACGAGGCGGGCATCGGCGTCATTCTCGATTGGGTCCCCGCGCATTTTGCAAAGGATGCTCACGGTCTTTATGAATTTGACGGACAGCCCCTCTATGAATATCAAGGCTGGGACCGCCAAGAGCACAAGGGATGGGGCACGCGTTGCTTTGACCTTGGCCGCGAGGAGGTGCAGAGCTTTCTCATTTCCAACGCCGTCTATTGGCTCCGAGAATACCACATTGACGCGCTTCGCGTAGATGCGATGGCGGCAATGCTCTATCTCGATTACGACAAAGCTCCCGGCGAGTGGTTCCCCAATGTTTATGGGGACAACCGCAACCTCGAAGCGATTGCATTCTTCCAAAAAATGAATAGCTATCTTGCCGCAAACCATCCCGACGTTATGACCATTGCAGAGGAATCTGCCGCCATCGTGCAGATCACGGGCAACAAAGAGGATGCCCTTGGCTTCTCTTACAAATGGAATATGGGATGGATGAACGATACGCTTTCCTACGTGCAAGAAGATCCCTTGTGGCGCTCTTATCACCATGGCAAAATGAACTTTTCCATTATGTATGCTTTCGATGAGCATTATGTGCTTCCCATCTCGCACGACGAGGTGGTGCACGGCAAAAAGTCGTTGCTTGACAGAATGGCGGGCGACTATGAAACCAAATTTGCGGGCGCGCGCACGTATTTAACTTATATGATGACGCACCCGGGCAAAAAACTGCTCTTTATGGGCTCGGAGTTGGGAATGTTCCGCGAGTGGGATCACGACGGCGAGATCGAATGGTTCATGCTTGACTATGATATGCACGCAAAGTATCAGTTGTTCGTAGCAAGCCTCAACCGCTTTTATTTAGAGAACCCCGCGCTGTGGAACGCGGACGAGGGTCCTGCATCCTTTGCGTGGATTGACCCCGACAACAAAGAGGAAAGCATTCTTTCTTACAGACGTATTGCAAAAAACGGCGAAGAGCTTGTTGTTTTTCTCAACTTTTTGCCCGTTAAGCGCGAGAATTTTCTCGCAGCCGTTCCCGAAGCGGGAGAATACGAAGAGGTTTTCAACAGCGACGCCACCGAATTTGGCGGAGCGGGGAATATCAATGCAGGTGTGCTTTCAAGCAAGCCTTGCGACTTACCGCGCGACTACCGTCACGCACTCACCATCACCCTGCCGCCTATGGGCGCGGTGGTGCTGAAGAAGCGCAGAAAGATTGATTTGCTTTCATAACGTTAAACACAACGCGTCCGTCAGATAATCCCGAAGTCCTAAAAAATATATAAAACATCAAGGAGGAAACGCGCACCATGTTCAAGAAAAAAGAATGCGTTGCAATGCTCTTGGCAGGAGGGCAGGGCAGCCGACTCTTCGCACTTACTCAAAAAACCGCAAAGCCTGCCGTATCGTTTGGCGGCAAATACCGCATTATTGATTTTCCTCTTTCCAACTGCATCAATTCGGGTGTAGATACTGTCGGAGTACTCACCCAATACCGTCCCTTGCTTCTCAACGAGTATATCGGCAACGGACTTGCGTGGGATCTTGACCGCCGTTTTGGCGGTGTGCAGATTCTCGCGCCCTACCAAGGTCAGAGCGGTGCCGACTGGTATCGCGGAACCGCAAATGCCATCTGGCAGAATATGGAGTTTATCAACCGCTACGATGCCAAATACGTGCTCATTCTTTCGGGTGACCACATTTACAAAATGGACTACGCAAAAATGCTCGAGCAACACAAAAAGAGCGGTGCCGCCTGCACCATCGCGGTCCTTGACGTTCCGATTGAAGAAGCCAGCCGCTTTGGCATTATGAGCACCCGTGAGGATGGCTCTATCTATAAGTTTACCGGAAAGCCCAAAAATCCCGATAGCACCAAGGCGTCTATGGGTATTTACGTATTCACCAAGGAGAAGCTCGAGGCATATTTGAAGGCTGACAACGACGATCCCGAATCCGCAAACGACTTTGGCAAAAACATCATTCCCAATATGCTGGGAGCAGGCGAAAAGATGATGTCCTACTCCTTTGAAGGATATTGGAAGGACGTTGGAACAATCCAATCCCTGTGGGAAGCAAATATGGACCTTTTGGGAGACAGTCCCGCCTTCTCGCTTCTTGACGAGGCGTGGAGAATTTACAGCCGCCACTCGGCACAGCCCCCGCAGTACATCGCAAAGGGAGCGGTTGTTGAGAATGCTTCTGTTACGGCAGGCTGTCAAATTTACGGCACGGTGAAAAACAGCGTGCTTGGTGCCAACGTTTACGTTGGTAAGGGTGCCGTAGTGGAAGATAGCGTGGTTATGAACGACACTGTTATTGAGGACGGTGCCACTGTTCGGTATGCTATTTTGGATGAAAAGGTGACCGTTGGCAAAAAAGCCACCGTTGGTGCATCCCGCGAGAGCGGTGCCGAGATTGCTGTAGTTGGTGCCGACGTTACAGTAAAAGCCGGTGAGGTCGTTGCCCCGGGCGCGATGCTCTCCGAGATGCGAGGAGGTAGAGGATTATGACAGTTGCAGGTTTGATTTTTTCCAACAAGCAAGAGCAGGGCTTTCCCGAAATGACGCGTCGCCGCACAACGGCGAGCATCCCCTTTGCGTGCCGCTACCGTCTTATCGATTTTCCGCTTTCCAATATGGTCAACTCCGATATTACAACCATCGGTGTTGTAACGCACTATAACTATCAATCACTGATGGACCACATCGGCGCAGGCAAGGACTGGGATCTCGCACGCCGATCGGGCGGTATTAAGCTCCTTCCCCCTTACGTTACCGCATACGAAAATCACGCCGCAGGCAAGCTCTATGAGAGCAGACTTGAAGCACTGATGGGCTCTGCAAACTTTATCAACCGTTGCGGAGCGGATTACATTGTGCTCAGCGATTGCGACGTCATTATGAACATCGATCTATCCGATGTTATCGAGCAGCACATTCGCAACGAAGCCTATATCACCCTCGTTGCCAAAAAGGTCAATGCAAAGGATTCTCTGTTCGGTCAGAACACCGACGTGCTCGGCATCAACGAAGAGGGGCGCGTAACCTCGCTCTCTTACACTGCTCCTGCAAAGGGCAGTTATTATGCCAACACCTACTTGATGGTGGTCAGCCGTGCCGATTTGCAAAACATCGTTTCCGATTCCATTGCACATCGCTACACAAGCTTTTCCAACGATATCATCACACGTCAGCTCAAAAAGAAGAATATTCGCGCGTATATCTACGATGGTTTCTGCGCATCCGTTACCTCGCTGGAAAGCTATTTCAACGTTTCGATGAAGATGCTCGAGGATGACGTAAGAGCCGACCTGTTCGCTAACCGCGACCGCCAGATCTTTACCAAGATACGCAACAGCGCGCCCACCAAGTATGATAGCTCCGCCAAGATCAGCAACAGTATGATCGCCGACGGATGCACCATTGAGGGAGAGGTAGAGAACTCTATCATCTTCCGTGGTGTGCACGTAGGCCGCGGCGCGGTCGTCAAGAACTGCATCCTCTTGCAGGATACCTACGTTGGTGACAACGTCAATCTCAACTGCGTTGTAGCCGACAAGAACGTTATCGTCAAAGAGGGAAGAAACCTCTCGGGACACGAAACAATGCCCTTCTTTATCGATAAGGGCGCAACGGTTTAACGTTAAGCAAAACGCCTTGACAAAAAACCGAAAGAAAGGAACAACACAAAAACTATGAAAAAAATTTTGTTCGTTGGTGCAGAGGCGATGCCCTTTGCCGCCACGGGTGGACTTGGTGACGTTATGGGCTCGCTCCCTGCGGCTCTTGCCGCAACAGGCGAGGCAGAGGTCTCGGTCGTACTGCCTTTGTATGCGGCAGTGGGTGAAAAATGGCGCGCACAAATGAACGAACAAGCCATCTTCACCGTCTCGCTCTCTTGGCGTGAGCAATATTGCGGCGTTTCCA
>JAZQKM010000181.1:0-3687 GCA_045542155.1 Eubacteriales bacterium | reverse complement strand
TTGCCTTGCCTTTTGCATAGGAGCCGAACAAATAACAATACTCAACAGGATAACGCGAAAACACATCTGTGCAAACGTCACGAATCGTATCGATAGAAAGCACTCCGTTTTCCTCATTCACGCTACCACGAGATTGCAATTTTGCAATCATATATTGATATTTAATGCTTGCCTCTTTTGTAGGATCATTTTCATAGTTAAAATACGTTCGCAGAGGAACACCCACAAAATCTGCGGCTTCTTTTTGTGTTAATCCTTGTTTTTTTCTGAGTTCACGCAATGTCATTATCATCACCTCACCCTTATTATAGCACTATTCTATCCGTTTTGCAATAGTTTTATGCAAAAATTGCACATTTTGTTTCTATCAATATGCAAAAGTTGCACATTTCTTTTTTTAGAAATGTGCAACTTTTGCGTATTTTGCTTTTGCTTATATAATGTTTTATCCAACGATCAACATCAACGCCATTAAAATAATCAAAAATCCGAAATTAAAGGCCGAGAAAAGTGTAATGTAATATTTGCTCTTGCCCAGATTGCACTTGAGGTACTCGCGGAAGGTGATCAGACTCGCCAGCGATGAGATGAGCGTACCCACACCGCCAATGTTGACGCCAAGCAATAGCTCGCGGTAGTTATCGGTAAACTGCGAGAGCAGAATAGCCGACGGCACGTTGCTGATGACCTGGCAGGAAAGCGTACTGACGAGCAACGTGTTCCGCTCAAGCAGAGCCGAGAAGGCCTCGCGCACAACGCCAATGCGTGCCATGTTCCCCGAGAAAACAAAGAAGAATACAAACGTGAGGAGCAAGGGATAGTCTACCATCTTCAATGCCTTTTTATCCATTACCATCAGTGCCGCGGGAATGACGATCAATCCAAACCAATACGGAATAACGCGAAAAACAATAATGATAGAAAACGCAAACAGCAACAAATAAATAACCGTCCGTTTGGGATCGAGCTCTATTTTTTCATCTGCGATCTGCAAGGGCTCGGGACGCACAAACAAGACACAGCAAACGGTGATGAGCAGAATAGAAACCGCGAAAGGCAAAGCCATAATGGACATAAACTCGTCTGTGGGAATGTTGAACCTCGTATACAGATACAGATTTTGCGGATTGCCAAAGGGCGTGAGCATTCCGCCAAGATTTGCCGCAATGTTTTGCATAATAAAAGTAAATGCCATATACTTCTCTTTGCCCGAGGTCGTCAGCACCAAATATCCCAGTGGCAAAAAGGTCAGCAACGCCATATCATTGGCTATGAGCATCGATCCGATAAAGGTGATGTAGGTCAAGGCCAGCACGCTGTTGCGCGCGTTTTTGAAGAGCTGTACGGTCTTGTGCGCCAGCATATAAAAGAAGCGAATGTTCTTCAGTGCGCAAACAATGGCCAATGTGCAAAACAGGCAGGTGAGCGTTTTGTAGTCAAAATATTCAAGATATTGCGCATCTACGGGAATAAACAGCATGGTGATGAGCGCGGCCGTTAAGGCGATGAACATCACAGCGTTCTTTTTGATGATCCCCGCAGCTTTTTGCTTAAACCGTTCGACCGCTTCCCCATCGATCAGAGGACCGTGTTTTTTGAAGGGCGGAACGATGTGCGGATGCACGTGCGTTTTTGGCATATCTTCTCCTCGCGCGGCAAGCGCGCTTACAATCAAAAATCGCGGGCAAAATTGCCCAACCAAGGCAGTATTATATCACAATGCTTCGGTAATTGCAAGTGTTTTTTTACATCTTTTGGCCCTTTGACAAAAACTTTTCTCTTTTTCGGTAATTCTTCCTAAAACATACAAAAGAACCTGCAATTTTCGAGCAAATCTGCATTGCTTCCTCTTGCTTTAACAAAACGTTCACAAATTCTTCACCCTTGTATGTTACAATAAAAATAATTCATTGAAAGGAACTCAGCTATGAAGAATAAATATAAAGGAAGATTAAAAATTCTCATTGCTTTTGGAATTCTGTTTCTCATCGTTTCGGTTTTGCTGATGCTCATCTTTTTGGAAAGCAAAAAGAGCTACACAGTAGAATTTGACCCAAACGGCGGTACCGTGCTTAGCGGTTCGCTTGTGCAAAACGTTATGCAAGGTCAAGATGCCGTTCCCCCCTCGGTCGTAATGGACGGTGCCGTTCTGCGTGGATGGAGCGCATCCTTCCGCCGCGTTACAAGAGACATTGTGATTGAGGCAGTTTGGGAATACGAAACCACGGCGGGTATTATTTACACCGAAAGCGAAAACCAAAACTTTACCGAGATTCAAGGCTCCTACCCCAACCTGCGCGGTGAGGTATATTTGGATGCTTACTTCGACGAGAAAAAGGTGCTCGGCATTCTCGACCACGCTTTTGCTAACCAAACGGGTATTACAAAGGTTTATCTCTTGGACGGTCTGCTCTCTATCGGTAACTCGGCATTTTCGAATTGTACCTCTTTGACTGAAATTGAAATTCCCAAAACCGTTACGAGTGTAGGTGCAAACGCTTTTCAACGTTGCGCATCGCTTGAAACCTTGGTTTTGGAGGATGGCATTTTAGCAATCGGCGAATCCGCTTTTTCGGGTTGCAAAGCCCTGACCGAGGTCATCCTTCCCGAAAGCGTAACCACCATTGGCTCTCAAGCCTTTGCAGGGTGCACCAACTTGGTTATTAAAACCACTATTCCGAAAGAAGAATGGCCTACGGGATGGGCAGACGGTTGGTTTGGCGACGCAACCGTTGAGGTTGTGGAGATAGAAGAAGAGGAAGACGAAAACGCAAAGGATAAGGACAAGGACAGGAGGCGTTAAAGTATGCATATGATGCAAATGCTCGGCGTTCTTTCGCTGGTGCTCTTTTTGGCTCTGTTTTTGATGTGCTTCTTTCGCGAAAAGCTCAAGCATCCCGTAATTGACCCATCGTTTATCATTGCCTGTGCAACGTTCTTCTTTTGTTGGAACTACGCAGCCTTTGAGCGCGGATGGCTCAAGGACGGCTTTATGACGCTTGACAATATCAGCCCCTATATTTGCACAGTCATTTTGTGCACTCCGTTCTTGAACAAAAAGATAAAGGATTTTGCCCATTGCGCCATTGCCTTTTTGGGCTTTGGTATGCTTGCGGCACTTTACATCAGCCCCGGCGCTTCCTATTTTTTGGATCACAACCACACGGCAAACTTTATGCACATCAGCGAGGCTGCTTGCCACCTTGTAATGGCTCTTTACGGATTCTATTTGATTTTGACAGAAAAGGTGAAATTGACCTGGGAAAACCTTGGCAAAGCCATTGTATTTGTTTATACGTCCATTGGATTTGGCGTGTTCCTCAACTGGTGCTTCCACCTTGCCAATTTCCAAATGGATATGTACGGTGACGCTTCGATTTACTTCTTAGATATTTTCGGCAGCTTTGAGGTCACCTTTATTGCCTATCTGTTAGGAGTTATGGCAACATTGTTGTTGGGCTTTTTGTTTGGCATATTCCTGGATTGGTTCTCAAGGCCGAAGCAAGAAGACCTCATTAAAGCAGAATAAGAAAACCAAAAATAAAAAGAACCCGTAGTTGCAATCGCGACTACGGGTTCTTTTTTCGCCTACCTTGTGGAGAATACGCGCAAAAACGGCAGAGGACGCGAGATCCTCTGCCTTTTTGTTTGGTGTTTTTTTGACAAAATTTGTGGACGAAATTTTGC
>JAZQKM010000180.1:0-4953 GCA_045542155.1 Eubacteriales bacterium | reverse complement strand
ATAGTTATCGGAGAAGAGGATTTACCCGAGGGCTATGCGCCTTGTGACTTCCGCGATCCAAAGATTTGGTTTCACAATGATTGCTTTTGGTGCATTGTTGCCGCCAGACGGATAGAGGGCAGAGGCAGAATCCTGCTATATAAATCTAAGGATCTATTCCATTGGGAGTTTGTCAACGACTTGTTTGGAACAGATGGTTCCGGCACGATGATCGAATGTCCTGACTATAATGAGGAGTTAGGGTATCTCTTGTTTTGTGAGCAGTTTCAGCCAAGTGAGAATGGCATACACCTAAATGTGCACACCTGCCGTTTTGCTGTTGGAAAAATTGATTATTCTACCGGTAAATTCATAGAAGCTTCCCGCGGAATAGTTGACTACGGCTTTGATATGTATGCTCCGCAAACCTTTGTGGGCAAGCCGGTACTTATGGGTTGGCTTAATATGTGGGATAGAAACGTACCATCTGAAAAATACGGCTTTGCAGGTATGCTGACAGTGCCGAAAAGAGTATCCGTTCAGGATGGTAGATTGTACCAAGAGCCTATTGTAAATTGCCGCAAAGCATTTACAACCACCGTATTCGATAGGTTAGAGGATACGGTTGTCAAAGGTGTGATTACCGTAAAGACAACCAACCTTGAAGGGTTTGAACTCAAAATGCGCTCGGGCGGTGCAAGCTACACTTCACTCTCGTTAAAGGATGGCGAGTGGGTGTTTGACCGTTCTAAATCAGGCGAGGTCATTGTCGGTGTGGAAAAGGACGCAGACTCGTTAAACGGCATCCGCCGTATGCCATGCTCAAACAAAGAGGACGTAACCTTAACCATTGTTATGGATGAGTTCTCCGTGGAAATTTTTGAAGATGGTAGAGCCTTGTCTTCGACAATATATCCCCCTGATGGGGCAGATGGCTTGGAGCTTACTGTCAAGGCAGCTAACTGTCAGTACGAAAGAGCAGACATCCTTCCAATAGAGTAAAGAAAACACGGTCAATTCTTATTGACCGTGTTTGTTTTACCACAAAGGGGACGGCTTGAAATTCCAAGCCGTCCCGAAGATTTGTTAGGTGCGTTTGGCTTTTTATTTGTTGCAGCCCTTGTCAAACGCGGGGTTGATTGCGTAAAAGTTCTTGCTGTCGAGCTTTTCTTGGGCAATGCGCAAAGCATCGCCAAAGCGTTGATAGTGCACGATTTCACGTTCACGCAGATAGCGCAAAGGATCACGCACGTCGGGATCATCGCACAAACGAATGAGATTGTCATAGGTCGTGCGCGCCTTTTGCTCTGCTGCTAAGTCCTCGTTGAGGTCGGTGATGACGTCGCCCTTGATGCCAACGTATTTCATATCAAAGGGCACACCCGAGGCAGCAATGGGATAGATGCCCGTGGTGTGGTCAACAAAGTAAGGCGCAAAGGGTGTCTTAGCAATCTCTTCCTCGGATACGTTACGCGTCAGCTGATAGAGAATTGCGGCCACCATTTCGAGGTGCGCGAGTTCCTCTGTGCCCACGTCAGTCAGAATGCCGGTGACCTCGCCCCAAGGCATTGCGTAACGCTGATTGAGATAGCGCATGGATGCTGCAAGCTCACCGTCGGGGCCGCCGAGCTGAGAGACAATCAGGCTCGCAAGCTTGGGGTTGGGGGTTTTGATTTTTACAGGGTATTGCAAAGTTTTCTCATAAGTCCACATAAGTCAGGCTCCTCCTATTTTCAGTTGGCTTCCGGTTCCCAAGGCCAAGGACCTTTTACCCAATCCCACGAGCCTCTGCTGGTGTTCCCATACATTGTCATGGGTCCGCAGTTTTTTTCGTAGGACGTAAGCAGTTTTTCGCGCTCTTCAATAAGGGCGTGGTAGTATTTTAAGGCTTCGGGATGGCAGGGATACGCATCCAAAAAGAGGACGGTTTCCTGAATGGCAAAGTTGATGGCGCGTAGCTTTTCGCGGTCGCGACAGC
This sequence comes from Eubacteriales bacterium, assembly GCA_045542155.1. Lineage (GTDB taxonomy): Bacteria > Bacillota > Clostridia > Oscillospirales > CAG-272 > UMGS1865. The sequence continues at coordinate 2,996 of JAZQKM010000180.1, read as the reverse complement.
AGTTAGAATGATAATTTTGGTTCATAGCGGTCTTGGTCTCGCTCACATGGGGCGGCGAGCACAACCCTCCTTTCCACCTTTGTGGGGAACTGCCTCAAAGGGCAGAACAAGCTCCGAGAAGATGGTGCCTTGCTTCAGCCCTTCCGTAGGATCGAGAAGCTTGCGCCAGCATTGACGAGGCGAATACACCATTGCAAGCGCAGGAGCGGGGATTTCGGTGGGGCAGGACGTGTCACAAGGTCTCTGGCAACCACAGCCGTTCTCGGGGCGTACAGGAGCTTCTTGACGTGCCTGTGGTGCCCATTCACAGCAATTACCGAGCTGTTCTTGACGGGGTTGCATTGGAGCGCGATCGCGCCCATGGGAGCGCCCGCCGTTGTTTCCGTTTAATTCGCCGCCCAGCATACGGCGCAAAAAATCGGCGTCAGCGCGGTTTTGAGGCGCGCGACGGTTGTTTTCAAAATACATTTGTAACTCCTTTTGTGTTGAATTTAGTCCACACATAACGTGTCGACTACTCCCAATATATGCTTTTTTGTCGTAAAATGTCATTATTTTACTAAAATTTAATATAAAGAATTATTCTTATTCCATAAAATAAGAGAATTTTGATGCTTTTTTCATTTTTTCTTGCATTTCGTAAGAGAATGGTGTATAATAAAGTTATCAAATGACATTCAAAAGAAAGTGAGGAAATAGATTATGGCAGGACCCGGAGGTGGATCTCGCGGAGGAGGCTTTGGTGGCGGCTCTCGCGGAGGCGGATTTGGTGGAGGTCACGGCGGTGGCTTCGGTGGAGGATCTCGAGGTGGCGGCTTCGGCGGCCCCTATCATCGTGGCCCACGTTTTGGTTACGGATATTACCGTCGTCCGCGCTTTTTTGGCTTTGGTCCCCGTTATTACGGATACGGAGGCGGAGGATGCCTTGGTGGTTTGTTAGGCGCTTTGATGGCACCCATCATCCTTTTGCTGGTGGTTGGTGTTATGATGTTTGGTATTGTAGGCTCGGCGCTTGCCAATGTTGCAAACGGTGGTATTATTTCCTATGATGAGCGTACCTTCCAAGACTACGCAAACACAGAATATTACAAAGCATTTGGCAATTCCGGTGCAACCGAGGATAACATTCTCATCGTTGTGTTAACAAACGAAGAAACCGACGGCTATTATTGTATTGCGTGGGTTGGTGATAATGTTCAGGATAAAATCACCCTGATGTTTGGTGACGAGACTACTGCTTTCGGTCAATCGATGATTGCATCTGTGCCGGATATGTACGCATACTCTCTCGATGCTAATTTAGCGTTGGTGATGAATACAATGTCAGAGAAGATTGAAAATCTTGGTTTGGTGTCTTCTTTCAAAAAAGAGTACAGTCATGAGAGCTCGCCGGAGTCGCACTTGGTTAATTATACAGACCTTGCTTTGACCGAAGAGACGGTTAACGATGCTCTTGTATCTTTCACCGAGACAACGGGAATTCCTGCTGTCATTGTTGTTGAAGATATGGAAGAAGTATTCGGCAAGACTTTGCCGATGGGTGACGTTGTTATTCTTGTTGTTCTTGCAGTTCTTGCTGTTGTAGCGATTGTTAGCATTGTACGCACTGTTAAAAATCGCAGCAAATTCAAGCAGGGCAATCCCGAGGACGACGACAAACGTGACGACAGAGACGAAAGATGGTAAAATAAAAACGCAGTACGTAGTGTGAATTTGCACTACGTACTGCCTTTTTTGCGGTTTTGTCAATCAAAATCAGTCAATTTCAGACGCCATAACCTTGTTGGCGAAGAAGAACTTTCCAACGATATACTTGTTGCACGCCGACTCAAAACTGACCGCAACCTTGCCGTCAACAAGTGCCAAGCCTTCACTAAAGGCAGGCATTTTGATGTTTTCGGTGCGCGTGGTAGAATCGAGATAATAGAGGGGAACATCCACGCCCATCGTGTTGATGGTTGTGCCGCTATCCTTCCAAGCCTTGTGGAATTCCATATAGGAAGGATTGAGCCCCCAAGAGCGGGAAAGCATAACCTTGCCGTCGGCGGTTACTGCAAAGCCTTGCACCTGCGAGGTAATGGAGACCGAGAAAGCAGGCTTTGCATCCTCGGCAATCGAGCCGTCGTCAGCGAGAGGAAAAGCGGAAAGAATTGCCTTGTTCTCATCTCCTGCGGGGGTGGTGAAGTAGTGTTCCTTCTTTGTCTCATAAGCTTCGGGACGGTAAAATTCGCCAACGTAGATGTAGTTATCATCCGAGAAGCAGAAGGAAGCCGAGGTGTCAACGGTGAACTGACCGACTGCCTTTATAGCGTCGCCGTCCTTGGCGTTCCAAATGTCGGAGAAACGGTAGATACGCAGGTATCCAACTTTGCCGTCGCCCTCGGCGTGGTTGTCGGAAATGTAGAGGTAGTCACCCGCACGGGTAACGCCGCCTGCGTGGCCTTTGGCTTGCTCGCCCTCGGGGGTGAGGAGCACGATTGCCTTGGCGGTCTCTTTGGTGACGAGATAAAGCTCGGCTTTTTCGCCGTTGTAGCCGGAGTGAATGTAGGTGTCGGTTTCCTCGTCGTAGTCAAGACCTTGGGGAACGAATCCTTTGCCAAGTGCGGGAATTTTGGAGACTTGCTCACCCTGTGCGTAATAGTCGGGGTAGAGGATGAATTTTGCCACGTGCAAGCCGCCCCATGCGAGGAGAACGAGCGCAATGACAGATGCTAAAATGATGCAGAGAACCTTGAGAATCACTTTTAAAATCTTCATAAAATACTCCTTTCGAGTTTTTTTGACAATCATATTATAATGGAATATTATGAACTTGTAGTAAACAGATGGTAATTTTCAAAAAAATATTTTTTTTGCAAAAAGGTATTGACAAAAAAGAGGACGTGTGATATAATATTCAAGTACGTGTGAGACCACATCTTTGCGAGTGTAGTTCAATGGTAGAATTCCAGCCTTCCAAGCTGGCCGCGTGGGTTCGATTCCCATCACTCGCTCCA
>JAZQKM010000179.1:0-3502 GCA_045542155.1 Eubacteriales bacterium | reverse complement strand
AGAGGCTTGCGAAGCCGTTGAATGGCTCCCCGAATGGGGCGGAGACCGTATCAAGCAGATGGTTCGTGAGAGAGCCGATTGGTGCATCTCCCGTCAACGTCATTGGGGTCTGCCCATTCCCGTATTCTACTGCGACTCTTGCAAAAAGCCCATCTGCAACGATGAGACCATTGAGCGTGTAGCCAATCTCTTTGCCGAGAATGGCTCCAACATTTGGTACGAAAAGAGCGCCGCAGAGCTTCTTCCCAAGGGCTTTGTATGCCCCGAGTGCGGAGGCAAGACCTTTACCACCGAAACCGATACGCTTGACGGTTGGTTCGACTCCGGTTCTTCTCACTTTGCCGTAATGGAGAACAACCCCGAACAGCGTTGGCCCGCAGATATGTATCTTGAGGGTGCCGACCAATATAGAGGCTGGTTCCAATCCTCTCTCTTGACAGCAGTTGGTTCTACCGGTGTGGCACAAGCCCCCTATAAGACCGTCCTGACCCACGGTTGGGTTGTTGACGGTGAGGGTAAGGCAATGCACAAATCCTTGGGTAACGTTATCGTTCCCTCGGATATCGTTGCAAAGTACGGCTCCGACCTTGTTCGTTTGTGGGTAGCATCCTCCGATTATCGCGTAGATGTTCGTGTTTCCGACGTTATCTTCAAGCAGCTTTCCGATGCTTACCGCAAGATTCGTAACACGGTTCGTATCCTCATCGCAAACCTCAACGATTTCAATCCCGATGCCGATGCTGTTGCATTTGATGACCTTTATGAAATTGACCGTTGGGTTATCTCTGCAATGAACGATTTGACAAAGACCGTTAAAAATGCATACGACACCTACGAGTTCCACGTAGCATATCACGCAATCAATAACTTCTGCACCACAGAGCTTTCCAAGCTCTACGTTGACATTACCAAGGACCGCGTTTACACCGGCAAGACAAACGGCGCACCTCGCCGCAGTGCACAAACCGCTATGTATTTCGTATTGTCCGGTTTGGTTCGTCTGTTGGCTCCCATCATTTCCTTCACCGCAGAAGAGATGTGGCAAGCAATTCCTCACAAGGCAGAGGATAAGTGCGAGAGCGTATTCCTGAATGATATGCCCAAATACGATGAAGCCCTTTGCTTTGCCGACGTGGCAGAGAAGTGGAACAAGCTCTTTGAAATTCGTGATGACGTAATGAAAGCCCTTGAAATTGCCCGCGCCGAAAAGCTGGTAGGTAAGTCTCTTGAGGCGAAGATCACCGTTTACACCAAGGATGAAGATGTGCTCGCACTCCTCAATTCCTTTGGCAACGAGCTCACCACCGTATTTATCGTTTCGGGCGTTAAGGTAGAGAACACCGACGCTCCCGACGCCGCTTACTGTGGCGAAGAAAGCAAACTCGCCGTGCTTGTAGAGCCTGCCGACGGTTGCAAGTGTGACCGTTGCTGGAGCTTCTCCACCGAGGGTGAGGACGACGGTGAGGGCGGATTTATCTGTGCTCGCTGCCGTGACATTTTGAAATAATTTTGATTTTGAATGGGAAGGGGCTCTTTGCAAAAAGCGTCCCTCCCCACACCTATCTTTCCCTGAATAGAAGAGAAAGGAGACTTTTATGACTGTTATCTTAATTGCCGTTATCGCAGGCGTTGTTTGTCTTGATCAGCTCACCAAATGGTTGACCATTATTTACCTGCCCACCGAAGGGATGTCTTTCCCGCTTTGGCCTGAGGTTTTGCACTTTACTTATGTAAAAAACACCGGTATGGCATTTGGAATGATGAAAGACCACCGCTGGGTATTTATGGTCTTTTCCACCATCGCTATCGTAGCTTTATCGGTATATCTGTTCCGTTTCCGTCCCGAAGGTAAATGGATGCAAATTTCTATGGCAATGATCATCGGCGGCGGCATCGGCAATATGATCGACCGCGTCCTTTTGGGATACGTAGTTGATTTTATCGACTTTACTCTCATCAATTTCGCCGTTTTTAATGTTGCCGATTCCTTTGTTTGCGTGGGTGCGGGGATCATGATTCTTTGCCTCGTAATTGATTTGATAAAGGAAATCAAGAAGGAACGCGCACAAAAAGAAGTAGCGGCAAGAGCAGCCGAGGAAAAAGATAATGACACCGACGTGGAATAACGATGCCGAATCCAATCTTTTGTGCTTTGAAGCGCAAAGAGAAGATGCAGGCACGCGTCTCGACCAATTTGTCGCAGCACACGCCGACCTGACACGCTCGGCGGCCGCAAGACTTATCGAAGATGGCGCGGTAACGGTGAACGGCAAAACAGTAGCTAAAAACTATAAGGTCACAGCAGGGGACACAGTGGAGATTGCTCTGCCTGAGCCCGAGGCAGCCGAGGCTTTGCCCGAAAATATTCCTTTGGATATTATCTATGAGGACGATGATATTATTGTCATCAACAAACGGGTTGGAATGGTCGTGCACCCCGCCGCAGGAAACCCTACGGGTACACTCGTCAATGCACTCTTGTATCATTGTGGTGCGTCTCTTTCGGGTGTGGGCGGTGTTATTCGCCCCGGTATCGTGCACCGCATCGATAAGGATACGAGCGGTCTCTTGGTCGTTGCCAAAAATGACGAAGCACATCTGGCACTTTCCGCACAGCTCAAGGAGCACAATGTCAGCCGCATCTATACCGCAATCGCAATAGGGAACTTTCGCGAGGAGAGTGGCATGGTAGATGCTCCTATCGGACGCCACCCCGTTGACCGCAAAAAAATGGCGGTCATTCACAATAGCGACCTGCGCTCGCGCGAGGCAATCACGCACTGGTCGGTTATCTCTCGCGGCGAGGCAGATGGCAATGCCTTTACACTTCTGCGTTGTCAGCTCGAAACAGGAAGAACCCATCAAATACGCGTGCACATGGCATCTGTCGGTCATCCGCTTTTGGGAGATGCCGTTTACGGCGGCGCGAACACACGCTTTGAAGCCAAGCGTCGCGCATCTATTACAGGGCAATGCTTGCACGCGGGCGAGCTTCACTTGACCCATCCGCGCACAGGAGAGGAAATGCAATTTACAGCTCCCATGCCACAAAATATGCAACACGTAGTCGATATTCTGTTCAAAAACGATGAATTTTAGGAGGAATGAAATGAAAAGAATTCTGTTATGCCTTTTGTGCGTAATTCTGGTATTTTCTGTTACCTCTTGCGATTATGTCAGCAGCTACAAAGCACTTATGTTTGTGCGCGAGGAGCGCGGTGACCACGGCAGCATCAGCTTTTCGAGTTTGAGCGGCACGTACGTTATGAAATTGCGCATGAGCGGCAAAGACCAAGAGGGAAGCATCCATTGCGTGGCATCCCTTGGCGAAGGAGAGATCAACGTATATTACGATTCCCTTGGTGTCAAAGAATTTCTCTTTAATCTCAAAGCGGGAGAAAGCATCGACGAGCGCCGAGGTTACTTTGAAAGTGGCAGAACCGTTTATATCATCATCGAAACCGTCAACACCGCAAAGCAAGGAAAAATCCAAATTGACCTT
>JAZQKM010000178.1:0-17055 GCA_045542155.1 Eubacteriales bacterium | reverse complement strand
TGTAGGTTGTGTAGCCTGCTGCTTCACAGGTGGCAGGGGTTACAACCGCTTTATAGCTATGCTCATGGGGCTCGGGTTGATCGGGATCAACAGGATTGGATCCTGTTGGATCTGTCACAGGTTCTGTTGTGGGCTCGGAAGTGGTTTCTTCGGGCTTGGAAGAGGAAGTCCCCTCGGGCTCGGGAGAAGTCACATCGAGTGTTGTCACCGATGTAGCCGGTTCATTTTCGTTAGCAACGGAAGTGAACCAAACGCATATGATAAATGCGTTAATAAGCAAGACTAAACAGAAAATAATTGACAGTAAGTTTGTGCTTTTCATAATTTCTCACTTTCTTGTTTCGGTTTTACGGCACTTATGTTATTTTGCGCCGCGAGCTTGGTGTTTTTTGAATGGCAACTCCATCTCCAGGAGTTATCCGGGGATTTTCGCGGGATCTGTTATTCCGTGTTCACGGTTGCGGCTTGCTCATCTTGATGATTGCTGCCGTTCCTGATGCTTTTGCAATATGCAATCGACACCAGGGGACAACTGCCAAAGATACTCAAGTGAGCTTTTTGAGAAATTTTCTCATTTTTTCCTCCCAAAATCAATATTTTATTGTCGAATATTACCGCCAAAGGATCTATTCGTTTTTAATAGTATAACATTATTCTTTTATTTTGTAAAGGGGTGTTTAGTAAAATTTGTTAATAGAGTATATCTAATAAAAGGTTTTTTGTATTATATGCACAAAAAATTCTCCAATTCATTTTAAGTTTGAAAGAAAAATGATATTAAGACAGGTTTTTGCCTCACAAAAGCGACGCGCAAAAATCCATAAATCAATGCTCTCAAGTCCGAAATCTGCAGGCAAATAGGCTTGCAAGAGTGACGTCAGCGTAAGCGAAAAATCATTTCAAAATGCCAACATAACCGTTCCGCTATGAGTGGAACACCACCGGGCGGCAACGAGCCTCATTGCCGCCCGATTTCTCTTCAAAAAAGGCAACGAAAATGCGTTACGGTATGCGTTTTTTGCATCGAAAACAGCGACACGTGTATCAAAAAAGCCTATTTTTTGAGGATTTGCGGTAGAGGTGCACCGGCTGTAAAAACCTTTGCATTTGTCAAGCAGAGGAGCAGGTTTTTATATTTATTCAATCGTATGGCGTCACTTTATACATTCCAAACGCAAAAAAATACGCTTTTTTGTGTTCTTTTTCCGCTATAAGGCTTGACAAGTAGGTGTGTTTGTGTTAACATAATAATATTATACTTAAATATGCAATTCAAGGATGAATTATTGCATAAAAATTCATTATTCGAGGCGAATGGAGAAAAATCATGAAGAAAAAATCGCGAATCATACTTTCGGTTGTTTTAGTGCTTGTGTTGGCGTGCACTTTGTTGATTACTGCGTGCGAAAAATGCGAGCATAACTTCCAAAACGGAAAATGCATCAAGTGTCAACAGACCGACCCCAATTATAAAGCGCCCTCTTGCGTTCACAGCTACGTAAACGGCACGTGCGAAAAGTGCGGAGCTACCTGTGCGCATAGCTACACAGACGGCTATTGCACAAAGTGCGGAGCTGCTTGCACGCACAGTTATACCGACGGCGGTAGCGCTATTGAGGCTCAAACCGTAGTAGACGGCGAAGCCGCAACTGCTCTCACTGTTCCCACCAAGGAAGGCTACACATTTGCAGGTTGGTATCTTGAAGATGCTCCTTACAACTTCGAGACTCCCGTAACCGCAGACATTACTCTTGTAGCAAAGTGGGAAGCTGCTGCTTAAACAGTAATTTCCTTGTTACAGGGTAACAAAACGCAAAAAAATCAAGCGCATACGATACCTTTCGGGGTATCGTATGCGCTCTTGTTTTTATTAACTTTTAGGCAAATTGTGAGGATTATTCTACTTTCAAAACTGTCGCCGTCCTTAACGGTAATACCGGATTTTTGTCAAAAAAGGTTGCAATGTGGGCAGAAATCATAAAAAAAGAGAGACCGTTTGGTCGAAATGCACAAAACGTCCGCAAGGGCGAGGAGAATGCAAGATATGGACTTTTCTTGATTGTTACATTACAATATTTAGTCACACCAATTAAAAAAACAGGCTTGGTACATTGTTTTTTACTGTTTTCTTTGTGTAAGGTCCTCGATTTTTGGCAAATTTGCGAATTGACAAAAACGAAAAAAAACTGTAATATATTATAGTATATTTATAATAAAATGGATAAGTATGCTCGTCCATAGGACTTTTCAATGCTTTTAAAAAGGAGAAAGGAGATGCCGATATGCGTTTGAAGAACCGTTTTTTTGCTTTGCCGAAGTTGAATAAGTGGATTGTTGTTGCTCTTGTGGCACTGCTTCTCGTTGCCAATTTTGCAATGATGGGCATCTCTTTTGCTCGTTACCGCTCGGCTTATGAAAGTCAAAATCAAATTGGAGTTATCGGTTTTTCTCCCGCTTTGGAAGATAACACTTTTGAGGGCGATTTTGAAGTTCCCGGAAATAAATCTTTTGCAGTTGTAAACAACAGCGATATCGGTTTGGAGCTGACTGTTACCGTTGAAGCAAAGGGAGTTTTGCCTCTTTCTTACCGCCTGTTTATGGGGGAAGAGGAACTGACCTTGATGTGGGATGCAGTGAAAAACGCTTACGTTGCCACCGGTATTGAAATGCCTGCGGGAACGGAAAGATTGGAATTCAAATTGCAATCCGATTGGAGTGCCGGATACGAAGAGTACTTCGGCGGTCTTGTTGAGAATATTAAGATTCGCGTGCTTTGCGAGCAGATGAAGGGAGAATGATCGTATGAAAATAAAACGACCGAAAATGAGTATTCTCATCCTTCTTTGCGCGGTTCTTTTGTTTGCATCGGTAACGCTTGCCAAATACGTGGTGGAGCTTAGCATCGATGATTCTATCACAGCAGAGCGCTTCTATTTCCGCAGCAACGTTTTGGTTGAAAATTCCGATATGACAGAGCTGATCCCCATAACCGTCAACGGCAAGACTACCACAGTTACGCTTTCCAACGGTGCGGGAATGTTGGCTTTTTCGGATAAAGACGTTACGTGGGAGCTGCAATACTACGTGGATGCAGGCGAGGGATTTGTTCCCGTACTGCAAGACCCCGAGGTGCATACGCTTGTTCGCAACGAATTGCAAATGACAACCGAAACCTTGACACTCTCTCCCGTCGTTTACGAAGGGAATGAATACACCGACGTTATCGTTGAAGCAAGAGCAACCGCTCCTTACGAAAAGGTTATGCGTGTTCGTTTACAGTTTCATTACACAAAACACGCAATAGAGTATTCTTATCTGCAGTCAATGGGTGTTATCACCGTCACGGTGACAACGAATGACGATGCGGGTGAGTACCGTTTGACTTGGATGTATCCTCTTCGCCCCGACAACGCGGATCCCAACGGTATCCTGACCGATGCGAAGGCTCCTGCTGAGAGTGATATGGACGGCGAGACGGTTGATGCCGATCTTGCAGATCACGCCACTTACCGTTTTCATTTTTCCATCGATCCCGCTATGCGTGAGTTGGTCGATGAGACGATCGACGGTGCATCGAGCGCGGAAATTGAAACGCTGATGAAACAGTATTTAATCGTTTCCTACGAGTAATTTTCCCGAAAGATATTTCAACAAACAAGGAGGATTTGCCGTGAAAAAGCCAATCTTCAATAGAATAATTTCAGCGGTGCTTTGCTTGGCAATGCTATTGCCTATGGTGCCCGTGCTCTCTTTTTCTGCCGCGGCCGCAGGAGAGGATCAAAGCACGCCCCAAACGCATACCGAAAGCACGTATCTTGACGGTGTTCATTACCACATCGAAAAGAGTATTTCTTACATTGGGAACCGCTCTTATCAGTTGAACGTCAAGCTACATACATCGCTGACAGATACCGATATCGTTTTGAACCGCAACTATGCCCGCAACGGATATTTCACCGTTGAAGTATCAGGCTGGTATTTGCTTGAGCTTTGGGGCGGCATTGGTGCAAAGGGCGGTGACTCGACCGACTTCCTGATCGGACGTCCCGGCGGTAACGGCGGTGCGCGCGGTTACGTTTATGCCAAGGTTTACCTCGAAAAAGGTCAAACCCTTGCTTATAGCATTGGTACCGACGGCAAACAATCCGAAATCGGCGGTGTGGGCGGCGGCGTTAACGGCTCCGGCGGTGGCCACGGTGATAAAGGCTCGCAATGGGTCGGCGGCGGTGGCGGTTATTCCGCGCTCTACTTCTTTGATGCCGGCGAATTCGATCCCTCTTGGCTTACAGCAGGCGGTTATTGGCAGCTTCCTTCCAGTGTACGTCTTTCTCGCTACGTTATGATCGCGGCAGGCGGTGGCGGCGGCGGTGCCGGAAACGGCACAATGTGGGTCAATGCAGGATATGCAAACGGCGGTGCCGGTGGCAACATCAACAACGGTGTTTCGATGACACTTAACGGTGCCGGCGGCTCTGTACCCGGATACCTCTTCTTCGGCAAGAACGGAGAATCAAGCGGCGCATCTACGGCCTACATAGGCAGGGGTGGTACAAATATCCCCGGCAAGAGCCCCAGCACCTCGGGCGGTCAATTTACTGCCGAGCCCAGTCCGAATGACTGGAGCGGTGCTTACAACCTTGACAGTACACCAGGTGCGGGCGGTTCCGGTATGTTCCGCGGCGGCGGTGGCGGGGCAGGCTTCTGCGGCGGCTCCGGCGGTATTATGACGGGACAGGCGGTAGCCAGCAACGTCGGCGGCGGCGGTGGCGGTTCTTCCTTCCTCGCAACCGAAATCGGTGGCAACAAAACCTATTTCGATGAGGACGTTGAAAAGGATCAACTCCTCGGAGCGTACGGTTGTCCTTCCAAAGAGGGTGGTGCTTTCAGTTATACCTTCCTCGGAAACGAGGACGGCGTTGAAATTGATACCACCTATCTCCAAAAAGTTCTCGTGCAAGGTAGCTTCTCGCAATACTTTGACATTTTTGCAAGCCCTTCGACCGACGGTACGACGAATGACCTCGGTGTATCGAATCCGAATGGCGAATTGATATATGACGCCCAAAGCGGTGCCTTTACCGTTACCGATGCGAGCATCGATGCTTCTTCCGTTGAACGCGACGGAACACTCTTGTCGATGACTTTTTTGCTCAAAGCAAAAACAGCCTTTATAGGCGGTAACAACGTGCCCTTGCTTAAGTCGCTTTCTATTACGATGGATCGAGGTTCCAGCGAGCCGACGGTTATCGAATCGAAAGGGGAAGCACGAACTGATAACGTAAACGTTCCTCTTTCGCTTTCCATTCCCACACATTCCAAGATGATCTCGCGCAAGGAAGGGGACGAAGCCCCTACCTTTAAGATCGCCGATCTTTACGTTAACGAACATACCGATACAACAGGCTGGGCGTATGACTTTGTCAGCGGTGTGTCATCTCCTATCGTCTATACAGGTAATCAAGGCACGTCGGGTAGCCGCTACTCAGCGGAAAATACCCCCGCCATTACCGAAACCACTTATTATTCGGTTACGATGAACGTCACTCCCAAAACCGCGGATGGCTACGCTGCTTGCGGTCCGAAGAATGAGGGGACAGAAACCTTTGTAGGCGTTATCACTCTTACGGTGCTGGATGCTACCGTTTTTGACGGTGAGGATGGTTGGTCTTATGACCTGACGGCGAATAAGACCTTGTCCTACAACGGCAACTACTTTATTTTCGAGCAGTCGGTCACCCAAAGTATGACTCGTAAATACGAGCTTGCTTCGTCGGCTGTTTACAATAGCACAACAGCCCAAAACGGATACAGCACCTCTTCTTACCAGATTCAAAAACGCGGCTATTATCTGCTTCAAGTATGGGGCGGAAACGGTGGTAAGGGCGGTAATACATACGTTAAAACCCCTGTAAGAACCAGAACCGCAACCGGTGGTGCAGGTGGTGCAGGTGCGGCCGTTTTTGTCTTTGCTTACCTTGAGGAAGGGGATGTTATTCACTTCACGCTCGGTAGCTCGGGTAGCGCGGGAGCATACTCCAGCGATACGCAAACAGGCGACGTTAATGCTACTGCCAGAGGCGGTGGTGGCGGTGCCGGTTACGCGTCTGCTATAGCCTTGCAGAAAAACGGAACTACTGAAGCAGAATCCACATACATCCTCATCGCCGGTGGCGGCGGTGGCGGTGCAGGTTCGGGCGCGGCACAGGGCGGTGGTGTTTACGGTAACAGTGCTGCTTCCAACGGTTCTGCCGGTGCTGCCGGTTCCTCAACGTTCGATTACGAGGGCGACACTCCTGTGCTTGGTAGTTTATCTGATTTCGAAGGTACAGCGGGCACATCAGGTACTGCCAGCACGGGTATTATCTTTAACCAAGGTCTTGTATCAGCTTCTTCCGGCACACGCGGTTTGGGCGGTGTCAGCTATTGCGATACAACCTTTGCAAACGTTGGCTCCAACGATGCCGAGACGCTTTATATCGGTCGTTTGGCAGAGACACTTGCCGGCTCCTCTGATTTTACCAAACCTACCAATGATGCCTCGGGCGCAGCTCGCGTCAGTTTCATTTGCGACGATCAAACAACCGAAGAGATCGCGCAATTTCCGGGTGTCGAGGCAGGCGGCAGCTTCTCCCGTTATTTTGAAGTCCCCACTGATGAGAACGGTGTGCCGATGCTTGATATGAGCATTACAGGCGTTGCTCACGACACCAAAGAAATCACTGCTAATGATGACGGTTCCATTACCGTTTGCTATTACGACGATGAAAAACTGATGGCACAGTTCTCCTTTGTATTGACCGAGGAGAATTCCATCACAAGCTACGAAGTTTTTGGAACAGTCTACCATCCAACCTTCCGCGTCAGCAAGGTGGATTCCAGCACCTACATTGCCGACTGTGGCTTTACCATTTCCATAGCACTTGATCCGCGTGAGGGCTTCCTTGGCGGTAACGACGTACCCGTTCTTGAGGGGTTGAGTGATGGAGAAGAGTATACCAACGTTTACGTCAAAAAGGACGAAGCGCTTGGCTATCTGCGTGCTGACAATAAGGCGGATTATGCAAACGTTGCCGTTGATTACGACGTTGCTTCTTGCTTTGCAGTAAAAGAAGGCTACGTTGTGCTGGAAGACGGCAATACCGATAATGATACTGTTTATACAAGCGACCTTTATACGCTCAATATCGACCTCTCAGGATATGCCGACTGGCAAAAGGAATTTGTTGTGGCTATGTATCCCGAAGAGACTGCATATACGCTTACTTATTACACAAGCACGACCGTTTCGCTGACGGGAGGACTTGTTCCCAAGGCAGCGCCTCAAAAGGCAATTATTATCGGTAACACCGAGGGTGCGCGCGTTACGCTGATTACCACCGTTTATGCGCAGTATCCTATTGACTATCAAATCAGTCATCTTGAGGTAAGTGGTCCACAATATGTCACGTATAGTAAGCCTACAACCATTCGCCTTCAACCCGAGCAGGGCTTTCTGCTCCCCGTGACGGGTGAGGTCAAGGTTCTAAACAGAAACGGCGGCACCATCAACTTTACCTACGATGAGGCAACGGGCGTTATCGAGATTGCGGCATTTGAGCCCTATTCTCCTATTACCGTCCGTGCAGCGGCGCTTCCGCAGCCCTTCAAGCTTCACTACGTATTCACTTTTGACGGCGTTCATTCCGAAGAAGTTGTTGAAGAATATCAATCGGGTCAAACGATTGATACTACCTTTATTGACACCTTCCTTGAGGTCTACAACGTTGAAGAAAGGGAAGGTCACACCTTCTCTTGGGATTGGGAGACCGAGGACGGTCTGCGTCCCACCACAATGCCCGGTAACGACCTTTGGGTTGTTGGCGGTTATAAGAAGGACAGACACACCTTGACCATCCACTATGTGGACGGAAACGGCGCATCTGTTGGTATTGATGACTATACGGCGGTTTTGGAATACGACCAGACCTATGCCATTCCCACGCCAAGCGTTGACGGCTATATGCCGCACAGCGTGACCGGAAATGCAGATAACTCTAACCCGTACGTTATCAGCGGTCAAATGAAAACCGAGGATATCAACGTTACCGTTACCTACGCTTACGCAAAAAATCAACTTGTCATTCTTTATCTGTATCCCGACGGTCAGGAAATCAGCCGTATTGAAAGGGAAATCCCCGACGGAGAAAGCTTTGAAGAATTTGCTCCCGAGGTTGCCGGTTATATACCGGGGTCCGTTGTTTTCAACGGTGAAGAGTGGGAAGGCGATCCCGCTTGTGTAACAGGCACTATGCCCGTAGGCGGCAGTATTCTTGTACAGGTCTACTACAAGGCAGAACGCTATGCCGTAGATTTGGAATATCGCTATGAGGGTGGCACTTATCCCAAGCCGCTGGACGTTCCCGCATATTTGCAGTACGACTTTACCGAAGCCGTGCTGGATAGCGGTTCTGATACCATCTACATTGAGTACGGTAATATCTTTGGTTATAATCCCGAAGAGGGAACCTACGGTTTGCCTACCCCCATCGTTGCCGGCTACACCTTTGCCGGTTGGTATACCGACACGACCTTTACCCAACGTGTTGAAGAAGACTTGTCTGTCGGTCTCGATCATCCCACAAAGCTCTACGCAAAGTGGGAGCCCGAGCAATATAAGATGATTCTTCGCTTCATGATTGTAGAAGGGCAGTATATGGCCCCCAACGTTGATGTTCTGAACGCACTTGCTTTGAGCTTGGGGGTTGAACTCGAAACCAAGGATGCCAATGAAGACGGTGTTGTTGATCACTACTATCTCTCACTCGATATGTACCTCGATGAAAGTTATCAAATCACGCTGCCCGAAATGGTTGGCTATACTCCTTACCTTGAGTATGGAATTCCGGGTGCCGAGATGGCTGTCAATGAGATTGTAGGGCAGATGCCTGCCTTCAACCGCATTTGTGAGATCACCTATGAGATCAATTCCTATCTTATTCAATTCTATGCTTACGGCGGGCTATCGCACGTTACTTTCCCCACGTACACGACCTTTGCACAGGACGTTGGACCCTTCGAGGTTGACACCTATCTGACCGAGGCGATGTATGAGCACGCAGAGCCGGTGATTTATCCCGAACCGACTCCCAACCAAGCGCGCGAATTTTATACCTTTGTTCCCGATTGGTGGGAGAATGCCACGGGCGAAATTTATCCTGCCGATCTTGTTGCTACAAAGAACGATGCTCTTTACGCGCATTACGTTGCGCATGAGAACATTGCTACCGTATATCAATATAACGGTACAGACGTTGTTTCTCACCACCATCTTATACAAGATGCCGTAGATGCGGCTCTTGCCATCGGATACACCGACGGATATGAGGCAGACTCACCTATTATCCGTTTGCATCGTTTTGAGGATGTGGTTGGGGATGCACGCGATATTCAACTCTCTCAAACGGTTATTGTAGGTGCACAAGAGCAAAGCAAATTGCCGGGCGTCCGTCTTGATTTGAACGGTCTTACTGTACGTGCAACCGATATAGCTTTCACAGTCCGCTATGCGACTTTGTATATTGTGAATTCCTCTACGACTCAAGATCCGGAGACGGGAGATGTTACCGAAATTCCCGCATCAATTATCGTTGAGAGTGACAGCGACGTTGTTGCAATCCGTCAAGATGGCAACGGCTCTCTGTCGATTGGTAGCTTATTGGGCGGATTTAACGTTTCCCTTACGGTAGAGGCACGCTCTGCAAGTGGCAATGCCATTGGTGTTTACTCAACCGCGGACGGCGCTCGTTTAAATCATAATAACGGTGAGATTATCGCCGACGCACAAAACGGTAATGCTTACGGTATTTGGCAGGCGATGATAAACAATCCGATGCAAAGCATCTATTATTTGTATGCTTACGGTGCGATTACGGTCAACGCAAAGGGTGATGCGTATGCAATTAAAACAAATGCATCTATGTCTTTGGAGTCCGGTGCGACTTTGACGGTTGAAACCTTGAATGGCACTGCTATCGGCGTTGAGTGCAGCAAGTGGCTGGATTGCGGATCTGCATCCGGCACAGTGGTAAGTGCACATTCCAAAAATGGCAACGCCTACGGCATTTACGCAACGCATCAAATTCATCTGGATGCAAGCCTACTGACCGTTGAGGCAAGCTCGGATAACGCTGATGCTACCGCAATTTTTGCAAACGAACCCTATAATGCTTCCCTTTATAATATTACCGCTACGGCAACCGCTCCAAACGGTAAGGCAATCGCTATGCACTTCAACGGCGCTTCTATGATTGTAGGTCTTGAAAAGACCGTTGTTTTGCACGCTGACGGTCGTGAGGCGATTGCATTCTCTTGCAACCACGAGGCGCGCGTTCACGCAATGATTGAGGTGATCGGCACCGAGCGTGCGATTGCAATTTATAATCCTGCATCCAAAACTTCTATCGGTGACGGCGCAAACATTCTTGCGTACTCACCTGCAGGCAATGCGTATGCCGTTTACGGTGGTTCTGTTGCGGCGTACAATCCCAGCAGAGTTTCCACAAGCTCTGTTGTTGCAAGAACCGAAACAGGTAACGCATACGGACTTTACAGCAGCTCTGTTGTTGATACTCTAAATCCTGTTACCATCTATGCCGAAGCGACCGATAGTGGAAATGCTTACGGTTTCTACGTTGCAGAAGGTGTTGCTTGCAACCTGTATCAATCAAGCACGATTGTTGCAACCGCACCTCTTGGTAGGGCATACGGTGCTTTTGTGGCAGGTGAGGCAAGCCTCTTGGGTAGTATCACCTCAACGGGTAAAACCGCTTACGGTGTTGGTGTTGACGGTCATGTTACTGCTGTTGGCAACTATATTACTGTTACGGGTGAGGATCAAGCCTACGGTATCGCATCCATCAACGGTGGCAGTGTACTTGGCCCGCAGAGTGGGTTGACGATTACTGTTGACGTTACTGCAGAGGGCGGTACATCCTACGGTATGTATGCCGAAAACGGCGGACAGATCGGTAACGCACCTGTTGCCGAGTCTTTTGGCACGGGTGAAGTTCTTGCAACCGCTACGGGCGGTGGCATAGGATATGCTCTTTGGGCGGAAACGGGTAGTATTTATATTACCGGTAATTCCAACGGTAATCCGTTCTATTACAAGGGCACGAGCAACGAAACACGCCGAAACGGTAGTGGTGTGATCATTTCTGCAGGATTTGTTGAAATTCTTGTAGAGGATGCTAGCAGCTATTATAACGGTTACTACTATTTGAAGGTACAGGGTAAGTACCAAATGGTATTTATCGGTCTTGACCTGCAAGGCAACGAGCTTGGCGTTTACGCTACGCTCAACTATACCCCCGGCGTTGGATTTGACGCGGGCTATTATGAGCCGAGTGCTCCTGTAAGCTCTGATCCGGGTTATACCGGCATTTGGGAGGAGTACGATTTCTCTGCTCCCGACGGTATGCCCGAAACTCCTGATCTTAACACGGTCTATACCAAATACGTCTATTCCACTTATGTGCGCAATAAGTTTTGGGCATACGTTTATTATGAGGATAATAGCAACGGCTATGAATCCTTTGAGGTAACCTACCTCGATCCCATTCTCGACATGCTCCAAATGGGCACGAGAGAGAAGACCGGTTACGTTTTCAACGGTGTTTGGACCTGTAACGGTGAAGTAATCACCGAAGAGTGGACGATGCCCGCAAACCAAGTTTATATTTACGCGCAATGGCAACCGGACATCTTTGAGATGACGATTATGACGGGTGGAATTGAAATGTCCTTTGCAAATGTCGAAACGCTTGAGCAAAGCAAGGATAAGGTCGTTATTCGCGGCGAATACCAAACCTATCTCAATTATTCCTACGTTGCTCCCGGCTATACGCTTGAGGGCTTCTATACCGACCCCACCTTTAAGCAGAAGTGGAACAATTACTCTATTCCCGCTGTCGAGGAAGGCGAAGAGTTTATCGTTTACGTCAAATGGACTGAAAGTCTTTCGGTTGTTATTATGGGTCCCCTTAAAACCTATACCGTAATGGTTAACGCTTGGATAGACCAAAACGGTGACGGCAAAATGGACACAGGAGAATCGATGCCGTTTGGTACCTTTGAGGATCTGTTTGGTGCAGAAGAGGGCGAAACATTGCTTGACCCCTTTAACGGAAACAGCCTTTTTGGCATGACCGACATTTCACCTATTTGGGCGATGACCTTTTTGCCCGAAGAAATTGCGACTCAGCTTGGCGCACGCTACCGTATTGTTGGTTGGTGTGCGGCAGACGGACGTCCCATTAAGCTTGCAAGCGGTGTCGGTTCTTGGGGAATTGAACCCGATGGAGAAGGACTTACGCAAATCTATGCACGCCTTGAGGTAGCTCCCGAAAAGATCGGCAAGCTTGACGATATATGGATGACGCTGTTGGGAAGCAGTAATCCCCCCATGCTTCCAATTCCGCGTGATACGCTTATTTTTAACCGTCACTTCAACTTTTTGTATTTGGCGCAAAGCTTTGCGCAACAGGACGGAAGTGATCTTGGCGGCTATACCTACAATTCCTACAAGGCGCTTACCACCGGTGAGCATGTTATCTATCTCAGCGAAGTGGGAAGCGATGGCTTTTACACGCAGTATGAAATTGTTTTGTGTAAGCAAGACGGCTCCAAAATCGCCATTGTGAGCGGAGAAGAAGGAAAGCTCCCACACAGGCAACTCGACCTTAGCTTTGAAGATGAAAGTAAGTTCTTGCAGCTGACGGTTGATATGGAAGCGGGTGACACCCTGCTGATGCGCTCTTATCAATTACCCAATGCACAAGGCGTGTGCGAGGATGGTGTCGCAGTAATGCTTGTTTCCTTGCCCGGTATTCACGACAGTGTGTATGACATGATGGATCCCAACGGAAACAATCCGCTTGCACCTCTTCAATTTTATCTGGTTACGCACTGTGCTACCGATTTCTTCTTCTACGGTGGTAGTATGGGCACGATCGATCTGCCTCTTGATTGGACGTCGAGCAATCCTGCTTTCGATAACGTCAGCGGTTGGGCTGTTTCCGATGAAACGATGACGCCCACAAGCCAAGTGATCACGGCGGTGAGTCCCGATCTTTTGCAAGACCCGTCTATTTGGATCGATATGGACGGCATTGCGCTCTTGTTCTTGCTCCCCGAAATCAGTGAGAGTACCGTAGAGGCTTGGATTGGTGCTATTGTGGCAGACCGCCACTTTGACCCTGCTGTTTTGCCGAGTCTTTTGGCAAACCCATTGCCGGTTGTTGTGCGCGGTGCGGCTGCGGTTACCTTCCGCTTTGATGCAAAAATGCCTACGGTAGGCGAGCAGGCAACCCTGTTCTTTACAAGCGGTTTGCCTGTTGGAACGACCTTGACATTGATCGATCTTTCCACAAAGTATCCTACGTATTATAACTATGTGGTTGCGGCGGACGGCAATACGCTTACCACGCTTGCGCTTTCGGCATTTACCTTGTCGGGTGGCGATGCGAGTTTTGAAGGCTGCTCCAAAAAGATGATGTTCAATATCTGCTACCCCAACGGGCAAGCCCCTGCGGCTGAAAGCATCAGCATTGGCATTACCGAAACACCTGCAGATATCGAGCTCTCCTTTACGAGCACCGAAACAAACGAAATTAAGTTTGACGACAAAACAGCCGAGGATCACGACTCCATTACCGAAACACTCACCATTCCCGCCCTGACGGGTCGCGGATACAAAGATAACGACGAGGCGGTTCTTGTTCTTCGCTTGTACGATGAAGCGGGCAACGTTGTTCCTTTGCCTGCAGGCTTCCTTGTAGAGCCCACGGCAGGAACGCTGAGGACATACTCCAACTTTGCATACGCTTCGTTGGGCAAAGTGAGGTATTTCAGTCAAGCCTTTACCCTCGCGGGTAAGATGCACCTCTCAACTCTTCGTTATCTCGGATTTCAGGGAAGAGTAGTTTATGAGGTTATCGTTCTGCCCGAAGGCACCGACATCAGCGGTGCAAACTTTGGCGGTGTAGAGGCAACGGTAGATACCCGCATTTCCTGCAACATCACCGTTGAGGAAACCCCCGACGTTCTGTTTAGCGAAAACTACTTTACCGTAGCACCCGGTGACAGTATCACTGTTTCGGCGTGGCTTGGTGGCGTTAACGATAGCCGCGAAATAGAGCTCTATATTCTCCAACGTGCAAGAGACAATATGATTTATACCGAATACTGCGCAGATTTGTTGCAGCAGCTTTCCCCCGAAGGAAAGCTTGTTCCGATTCCGCTTGACGAAAACGGAAAGGTTCCGGGCACGCTCACAACGGGAGAGGGCACGTTCCACGTCTCCGAAACGGCAAAAGAGGGCGTTTATTTTGTTGTGGTTTATTATCACGACAGATATTCTGTTTGCACGGTGGTTGTCACCAAACAATAAACAAACCAAATAAAAAGGTGTCGCGCGGGCGACCTGCCGAAAAGAACGGTCGCCCGGCACCTTTCAAAATCTATCTAACAAGAAAAAACAATCTGTAAGAAAAGGAGGGAGAATATGAACGCAATGGCGAAACGTAAAATTGTAATAGCTGGTATGCTTGTGCTTCTTATTGTTAGTGTTGCACTCAGTGGCGGAGTTCTTGCTAAGTATGTCTCCACCTCAAATGGCAAACCGAACACCGCAAGAGTGGCAAGGTGGGGCTTTATTATCTCTGCCAATGCCGACGACCTTTTGGGAAGCGCATACGATGGTGACAGTCTTGACATCGACGTCGGTGCGGGTTCTCTTGACGTAAACGCCGAGGAGGGGCTTGATGTTCTTGCTCCCGATGCTTCCGGCTCAATGAGCTTCTCTATCAGCGGTACGTCCGAGGTTTTGGCAAAGCTGACCGTTCAAATTGGCGGCTCTGAGATTTTCTTACAGAAGGGTGAGGAGTTCTATTATCCCATTGTATGGACGCTGAAAAAAGGCGGGGAAGTGCTTGTGAGCGGTCGTCTTGCCGACGTGAACGCATACTTTGCCGATGACCCCGCTACCGATGCAAAGGAGCTTGAGGTTGAACCCAATACACACTCTGCCTTTGAAGGAGATTACGTTCTTTCGTGGGCTTGGGAATTTACCAATGCAGATAGTGGCATCACTGATTTGAGCGTCAATCATGCAGATACGTTGCTCGGCTTTGCCGCTGTTCCCACGGAAAAGCGTACCGCTGAGCAAACCGAGGCGCTTGCCGAATACACCGCAGGGACAACACTTTCGCTTTCTATGTCTATTGTAATCGAGCAGATTCAAAAGTAAGCAAACCGCAAAAAGAACGGAGGGAACACAAATGAGAAAGGAAGCCCCAAAGCAGATTCGCTTTGAATGGAAAAAGGTGCTCTCCATACTTCAAAAAGTGCTTTACGTTCTACTGCTTTTGCTTTGCGCCTTTTTGCTTGTGGTTGTTGTTTGGCTGGCGGTGGATAAATTCATTGTCAAATCTCCTATCCCGTCGTTTGCGGGATACTCGCTCCTCTCGGTTGAGAGCGGGAGTATGGAAGGGGATGCGGCAGACAGCATTGCCAAAAAGGATTTGATTCTGATTCGAAAATCGAAGGATTATCAAATAGGGGATACGGTTACCTATTTGCGCCCGGAGGATAAGGTTCCAACAACTCACCGCATCATCGGCTTTGACGATACAAACGGCGAGCGCGAGTATATTACACGAGGGGATGCAAACGGACTTTCACAGGATGCCAACGTAACCAAGGATATGATTTTTGGCGAGGTTGTGTTCATCTTTGGCGGTGTTGGTCTCTTCCGCAGCTTTATTACAGAGGGCGGAGGATACGTATTCCTCATTACCTTTGCAGTCATACTGATTGCAGGCATCGTTCTTTGGAAGATGGTAGAGCAAAAGGAACAGACATCCAACACAACCGAGACTCCCAAAGAGGACGACTCCAAACAAAATGATGCCAACGGGGAAGAATAATCCCCTTTGCAAAACCGAATAAAAAACAGCCGATGAGGAAAAGAACCTCGTCGGCTGTTTTTTGATTGCTTTGATTAGAATAAAAAGGAACCACACCCGAGGGTGTGGTTCCGAGATTTTGATGGGGTTAGAGGGTATCGTAATATGTTGTGGTAGTGCCTGCGGATGTAACAAGTTGATACAGGCAAATTGCTTTTTGGCTACTATACGAACCACTCTTGTAGTAACGGAAACGATATTGACCGGATGTTGCATTGTAACGTAGGTATGCACCGCCACTAACAAAGTTTACAGAACCATCAGTATTTATACTAATGGTGTTAGCATAGGTGGTGGATGTGCTACTCTTAAGGCCGTTTGCATTAGAGGTTTGGCCAATGTAATAACCACTAGCGGATTTGATTGTGTAATTGCTACCGCTCTTAGAGATAGTAAACATACTCTTTATCAGGGTATCGGTAGCTTGAATAGTACCATTGCTGATGGTTACGCTTACATTGTTGCTTACAGCATCCAATGTAGTAAGACTACCGTTGAATGCTACCTTACCGGCTTCGTAAACAATCAGGTATTGACCTGACCAATCAGAGGGAGCGGACGTTACTTTTACAAATTGTTGAGTTCCGGGAGTGGTTTCTGTGCGTGTGTAAACTGCATAGAGAACAGTTGCAACGCCGTTATATACGTCACCGGCTTTAAGAATGGTAGGTTCGGTTGTGGTTTCATCAAGCTCAACCTCAGACCAACCTGCGAAGGTATATCCGTCAGGTGCGTCCGCAGAAGGAAGGACATTGCCTTCACCCATAACAACGGAGTCGATACCATCGGGAACATCAAATGTTACCGTGGGTGCCGAGCCCTCTGTTGCGCCGCAGTCGCAAGTGCCGTTCACATAGACGTGGTCAATCATATCAACATCTTGTGTTTCGCTGTGGTCGCAACCCTCTCTTGTGCACTCGCGAGTTTCTTCGCCCTTCTCGGTGCAAGTAGGAGCTTTGGTTTCTTCCCATTCGCCCATATCGTGATCCAGAGCGGGAGCGCCATTTTCTTTGCGCGTGGTACCGCAAACTGTGCAGGTGTAGGTGGTATA
>JAZQKM010000177.1:0-3709 GCA_045542155.1 Eubacteriales bacterium | reverse complement strand
ACCAGATCACGGATTTCTTCCTCGGTTCTGTATTCCTTGGCGGCTACCGCTTTCATTTCGGGTGTCACGATGCCTTGTCTTGCGGCATCCATTTGTGTGGTGTAATTTCTCATTGCTTTTTTCCTTTCAAGCGGATTTATTTAAAAAAACGACCTTTCCGATCAAAAGCGTGGTTCAAGGGTCCCGAGCCTTGCCCCAAATCGAGCATATCGGCAAGGGCCGAAGAGACATATTCCTTCGCTTTTCGAATCGAGGCTTCCAAATCATAGCCTTTTGCAAGGTTTGCGGCAATGGCACTCGACAGCGTACAGCCTGTGCCGTGGGTGTTTGGATTGTTGATACGCTTGCCTTCAAACCATACCATTTCACCGTTTGTATACAGAAGGTCATTGGCATCGTTGATGCTGTGACCGCCTTTGAGCAGAACGGCACAGCCGTATGTATCACCGATGAATTTTGCCGCAGGAAGCATATCTTCTTTGCTTTCAATGGTCTTTCCCGAAAGCACCTGTGCTTCGGGGATGTTCGGCGTAACGAGGGTTGCAATGGGCAGAAGTTTCTCTACTAAAGTCTGCACCGCATCGGTCTTCATCAAAGAAGATCCGCTGGTTGCCACCATAACGGGATCTACTACCACATTTTTTGCCTTGTGGTAGCTGAGCCTGTCTGCAATCACGCAAATCAGTTCCGAAGAAGCTACCATCCCGATTTTTACGGCATCGGGATAAATATCCTCGAACACCGCATCTAATTGTTTGCTCAGGAAATCCGTTGTTGATTCCTGAATTGCTCTTACGCCGGTTGTGTTCTGTGCCGTTAGCGCCGTGATCGCACTCATAGCATAAACACCATTCATCGTCATTGTTTTCAAGTCTGCTTGAATACCGGCGCCTCCACTGCAGTCACTTCCTGCAATGGTCAATGCTGTTTTCATTTTCATAAAAATACTCCTTTCGTTTTTCAGCATCGTTTTGTATAGCGGCATAAGGTGGTGCCCCCAATCTGCCGCTGTTTGTCAAATGTTTTTTAGTACGGGATCTGCAAAATCCCGAATATAATAATTTGCAAGACTTTTCAGTTCATCTTGTCTGTTTTCGTGTCTGTCATAAACTCCAACGGTGGTAAATCCGTCTGTTTTTGCTGTTTTTAGCGCAAATAACGAGTCTTCAAAAACAAAAGTATCTCCCTTCGATGTACCAAGATGCTCCAGTGCCTTGCGATAAATGATAGGCTTGTCCTTACCGTAACCGACCTCGGCGCAGGTAAACACCTCAGAAAAGTAGTGTAGGATACCAAGCCGCTCCAACGTTTCCTCAACAAGATACCTGTCTGTTACCGTGGCAACGCACATCTTAACTCCATTTTCTTTAAGCCAATGAAGATAATCCAAAATACCGGGCTTTAACACAACCTTCGTTCTGTAGATTCCTTCTACCATAGAATTTACTCCGTCCACAATCTCTTTGACAGTAAGTTTAACTCCGTAATGCTGACGGTAGTATTCGGCTGCCTCCTCCAAGGTAAGTGTCATAAAGGTTTCTTTCAAATCCTCATGCGGTTCTTTACCGAGCGCTCGCAGATAATCCTCGCCGATGGTGTCCCAGATAAACATTGAATCTACTAAGGTTCCGTCAAAATCGAAGATAGCTCCCTTTAGCATAAGCCAAGCACCTGCGCTCTTGCCCTTAGTTCCTCAGCCGATGTCTTTGGATCATCTGCCTTCATAATGGCAGATACCACACAAATTCCTGCAATGGGTATGCCTGCAAGAACGTCAATATTATCCTTATTCAAACCACCGATGGCATTGACAGGAATCGGCACAGCATTACATATATCACGGAGAGTATCCGTCGAAGTCAGAACGGTCTTTACTTTGGTCGTGGTGGGATAGATCGCACCCACACCAAGATAATCAGCCCCCTGTTCGTAGGCTTCTTTTGCCCAAGATACAGTCTTGGCTGTTGCGCCTACGATCTTATCTTCGCCCATTAGTTTTCTTGCGGTTTCAATGGGCATATCCTCTTTTCCCACGTGAACACCCTCTGCATCAATAGCGAGAGCAACGTCCACACGGTCATCTATAATCAGCGGCACGTTGTAACGCCTTGCAATGGTGTGCACCTTCTCGGCAAGCTCGATGTATTCACGTGTGCTCTTGTTCTTCTCACGAAGCTGAAGAAGGGTTGCGCCACCTTTTAATGCTTCTTCTACACGAAAGAGGAATTCTTCCTCGCTATAATTCGTGCTGTCGGTTATAAAATATAAACTTGGATCAAACTTTTTCATTCTCTTTCCCTCACACATACAAATAGTCATTCAGAACCGGCTGTAAACCTTCCTCGGTAATATCCTTGTACATCTTATCAAGGCTGCGGTTATCGTCAATTTCAAACTGCTCGTCGCCTTGTACGTCGTCCGCTTCTTTGCCCGTGTATTTGCTTTCGTGATCACCGATACCGGTGGAAACACCTGCGGAAACCTTGGTTGCGGCTATCTTCACAATACCGTTGCGGAACTCGGCGCTCTCACGGGAGGATACCGTAATACCAACGTAGGGCAAGAAAATGCGGTAAGCGCAAAGCACCTGACAAAGCTGTTTTTCGTGAACGTCCAAGGGATTGATCTTGTCGTTATTGATTATTGGTCTGAGTCTTGGACAAGACAGCGACATCTCTGCGTGAGGATATTTTCTCTGCAAATAATAGACGTGCAATGCACTTGCAAGAGCATCCTTGCGGAAATCTGATAGGCCAAGCAAAGCTGAGAATGCAACACCTCGCATACCGCCGCGAAGCGCGCGTTCCTGTGCATCAAAGCGGTACGGCCACACACGTTTGTGACCGAGCAGGTGAAGCTGTTCGTATCTATCAGTATCGTATGTTTCTTGGAACACCGTTACATAGTCTGCACCGCATTCGTGGAGATATTTGTATTCATCGGTATTAACCGGATAGATCTCAAGTCCTACCATACGGAAATACTTACGTGCTAATTTACAGGCTTCACCGATATATTCCACGTTGCTCTGTCCTCTGCTTTCACCGGTAAGAATTAAGATTTCCTCCATACCGCTGTCGGCAATAACCTTCATTTCCTTTTCAATCTGCTCCATACTAAGCTTCATACGCTTAATGTGGTTATAGCAGTTAAAGCCGCAGTACACACAGTAGTTTTCGCAGTAATTGGCTATATAAAGAGGGGTAAACAAATAAACGGTGTTTCCAAAATGCTTCGAGGTTTCAAGCCTTGCACGCTCTGCCATCTGCTCTAAAAACTGCTCTGCCGCAGGAGATAGGAGTGCCTTGAAATCTTCAATAGTGCAATTGTCGTGCTCTAAGGCCGCCTTTACATCAGCGGCAGTATATTTTGAATAGTCGTAGGAGTTCATCTGTGCCATTACACTTGCGCAAACATCCGACTCAATTACTTCCATCCCCGGCATATACTCCATATGGTTCTTTCGGGAGGACGGATCGGTTTCAAGGCGATGTTTTTTTGCTAGTGCTTCGGGGGACAGATGCTCCGAATCTACAAAAAATTGATTTTCCATAGTTTTCACCTTAATCTCTGAGGAAACCTGTTAGCGGATCGGATGCAGAAGCTCCACGTGTCAGCACTCTGCCAAGTCCTGCAAGGTAAGCCTTACGTCCTGCTTCAATGGCATTTTTGAATGCAGATGCCATCATAGGAAGGTCACCTGCAGTTG
>JAZQKM010000176.1:0-2308 GCA_045542155.1 Eubacteriales bacterium | reverse complement strand
AACGGAGCAGAGAAGCATATTGATATTGCTCCCGCAAAAATCGAAGATTACCAAAAGCCCGAAGTCAAGAGCTTTACCGAGGGCTACCGTGCGCTCGTTTCCGACCTCAACGTTTGCTCGGGGCGCGGACTTTCCGAGCGCGTTGACTCGACCATCGGTGCGGGAACTGTGCTGATGCCCTTTGGCGGCAAGCATCAAAAAACGCCCATTCAAGCAATGGTGCACAAAATTTCGGTAGAGGAAAAGCATACCGACACCTGCTCCTATATGGCGTGGGGATACAATCCCTACGTCAGCGAAAAGAGCCCCTATCACGGCGCATATCTCGCAGTTGTAGAGAGCGTTTGCAAGATGATTGCAACGGGCGCTTCCTTTGAGGACGTATACCTAACCTTCCAAGAATATTTCGAAAAACCACTCAAGGACGGACGTCGTTGGGGCAAGCCTATGGCGGCACTTCTTGGCGCGTTCCGCGCGCAAAAGGAGCTTGGCATTGCGGCTATCGGCGGTAAGGACTCGATGAGCGGTTCCTTTGAAAAGCTCGACGTTCCCCCCACGCTGGTATCTTTCGCAGTTACCACGGGTAACGTAAATGAAGTCATTTCCAACGATGCCAAAGTGGCAGGTCACAAGCTCATTGCTATCACGCCTCGCTACGGCAAGGACGGATTGCCTACGGCAGAGTCTCTCTTGGAGTCTTTCCAAAAAGTAACCGCCCTGATGCGTGCAGGCAAGGTCTATTCCGCATATACGCCCACTTACGGCGGCATTGCCGAGGCGGTCTATAAGATGTGTATCGGTAACGGACTCGGCTTCCGATATCTCTCCGAATATCTCTATCTCAACAATATTTTTGAATACAACTACGGTACATTCCTTCTCGAGGTCGATGCCGACGAAAAGGGACAGACCATCGGTTATTTTACATCCGACGAAAATATGGTATGGGGCGACGAATCGGTTTCTATGAGCGAATTGGATTCCCTTTATGAGGGTAAACTCGAAAGTGTATATCCCATGCTCGAAAAGGCTGATGCAAAGAAGCTGGAGACCTTCTCTTACACCCAAAAGAGCACAAAGGCACCTGCCATTAAGGTTGCCAAGCCCAAGGTGCTCATCCCTGTATTCCCCGGCACCAACTGCGAGTTTGATACCGCAAAGGTGATGCGTGATGCGGGAGCCGATGCAAAAATTTTCGTTATTAACAATCTCACGTCGGACGGCATTTCGCGTAGCGTAGAGGCATTTGCAAAAGAGCTTGCAACCGCGCAAATGGTATTCATTCCCGGCGGATTTTCAGGTGGTGACGAGCCCGACGGCTCGGGTAAGTTCATTATGGCGTTCTTCCGCAACGCCGCCATCCGCGAGGGTGTTCACGACCTACTTGACAACCGCGACGGCCTGATGGCAGGTATCTGCAATGGCTTCCAAGCACTTATCAAGCTCGGTCTTGTGCCTTACGGCAAGATTATTGATACAGACGTCAACTGCCCGACCTTGACCTTTAACACCATCGCACGCCACCAATCCAAGCTTGTTCGCATTCGTGTGGCATCCAACAAGTCTCCTTGGTTGGCAGGGACAGAGGTTGGTGAGGTTTACACGGTACCGATTTCTCACGGTGAGGGTAGATTCCTCGCATCCGATGAGCTCATTCGTCAACTGGCAGCAAACGGACAAATCGCAACACAGTACGTCGATTTGGAAGGCAACGCCACCGACGATATTCGTTTCAACCCCAACGATTCGGCATTTGCCATTGAGGGCATCACCTCACCCGACGGTCGCGTGTTCGGCAAAATGGGACACAGCGAGCGTATTGGAAGCGGTCTTTACAAGAACGTAGACGGCAAATACGATATGAAGCTCTTCCGGTCCGCAGTCAAATATTTCTCTTAACGGAGGCATACTATGGCATATTTAAGCGACATTGAAATTGCGCAAAGCACCAAAATGCAACCCATCACCGAGATTGCAAAGGTCGCAGGTGTGGATGAAGAATATCTCGAACAGTACGGCAAATACAAGGCAAAAGTCGATTACGCATTGCTCAAGAACAGCAAGCGTAAGAACGGCAAGCTTGTGCTTGTAACGGCAATTACCCCAACCCCTGCGGGCGAGGGTAAGACCACAACCACCATCGGTCTTGCCGACGGTATGCGCCGCATCGGCAAAAATTGCGTAGTCGCTCTTCGCGAGCCCTCGCTCGGTCCCGTATTCGGTATCAAGGGCGGCGCCGCAGGCGGCGGATACGCGCAGGTCGTTCCCATGGAGGATATCAACCTGCACTTTACAGGTGATTTCCACG
>JAZQKM010000175.1:0-4665 GCA_045542155.1 Eubacteriales bacterium | reverse complement strand
ATTGCGATAGGTATCCCAATCGGCATCGGTGTATTCTTTGGTCGAAACGCCGCCAATTACCAGGTCGCCGCTTGTGTATTGGTCAAGACCGCCAATGATGTTGAGCAGAGTGGTTTTGCCGCATCCCGAGGGACCCAGAATGGAAACGAATTCGTTGGGACGGAAACGCAGACTAATGCCTGCCAAGGCACGTACTTTCGTGTCTCCCGTTTGATAATCTTTTACGATTCTTCTCAGTTCCAGCAATGTGATTGCCTCCTAAATTGTTATGATTATAATTATTGTATCACTTATTTATAAAGGGAATGTGAACAAAAACGAAGGTCTTGCGTGTTTTTGATGATTTTTTTTAGAAAATCGCATAAATTTTGTCAATCCTCTGCCGTACCCAATGTGAATTGGCTGTTATAGAGGTGGTGGTAGAAGCCGCGGTTTGCAAGAAGCTCCTCGTGTGTGCCTTGCTCCACAATCTTGCCGCTCTTCATAACAAGAATGCGGTCTGCACTCTCGATGGTGGAAAGGCGGTGCGCTACAATAAAGGATGTGCGCCCCTTCATCATTTCTGCAAAGGCCCCTTGTATCTTGAGCTCCATACGGGTATCGATGGAAGAGGTTGCTTCATCAAGAATGAGCATCGGGGGGAGTACGAGCATTACGCGAGCGATGCAAAGTAGTTGCTTTTGACCTTGAGAAAGAGAACCGCCGTTCTCACCCAAAACAGTATCGTATCCCTTTGGCAAACGTTTAATAAAGGAATGTGCGTGTGCTGCCTTTGCGGCGGCAATCATTTCTTCTTCGCTTGCGTCGGGACGGCCCATGCAAATATTCTCGCGTACGGTTGCGGCGCGTAGCCATGTGTCTTGCAGAACCATGCCCCAAGAAGCGCGCAGGGATTTGCGCGTGATGTTGCGAATGTCATTGCCGTCTACCGAGATACTGCCTTCGTTCACATCGTAAAAGCGCATCAGCAGATTGATGAGCGTGGTCTTTCCGCATCCCGTAGGACCGACAATGGCAATTCTCTGCCCGGGGGTAACGGTCAGGTTTAGGTCGCGAATCAAATCTTGCTCGGGGGTGTAAGAGAAAGCAACGTTGCGGAGCTCTACGTTGCCTTCTGCCTCGGCAATAACGTGTGCATCGGGGGCATCGGGGATGAGCTCGGGCTCGTCAAGAATTTCAAACACGCGAGCAGCGCAAGCGAGCGCATTTTGCAATTCGGTCAAAACACCCGAAATTTCATTAAAGGGCTTGGTGTACTGGTTTGCATAGTTGAGGAACACCGAAAGCGTACCAACCGATAGAGTAGAGCCGGGGACAATGCAAATCAAGGCTCCCACCAATGCCACTCCTGCGTAAACGAGGTTGTTGACAAAACGGGTAGAGGGGTTGGTGGTAGAGGAGAAGAAGGTTGCACGCAGTGCGCACTTACCAAGACGGGTATTGACCTCGTCAAATTCCTCTTGCAGCGCTTCCTCGCGTCCGTAAGCCAAAACCACCTTGTGGTTGCCAATGTACTCGTCGATGAGTGTTGTTTGCTCGGCGCGTGTTGCTGATTGCAGGCGAAACATCGAATAGGTCTTTTTGGCAATGAATGCAGCAACAAAGAGGGAGAGCGGAGTGATGAGAATGACCACAAGGGCAATTTGCCAACGCAAGGTTAGCATAATGACAAGCGTGCCGAGAATGGTCAAAATTCCCGTAAAGAACTGTGCAAAGCCGAGAAGGAGTCCGTCGGTGAATTGGTCGACGTCACTAATCATACGGCTCAAAACGTCACCCGTAGGATGAGAGTCAATATAGGAAAGAGGGAGCCGCTGCAACTTTTCAAAGGCATCGCGGCGCAGTCTCTTCACCATACCGTAGGTGATGCGGTTGTTGATAACGTTCATCAACCATTGGAACAAAGCCGAAATCAAGGTGCAAATACCAATAGAGAGACAAGCCTTAAAGACACCGTTCCAATTTACGTTGTCTTTGCCAACAATGCAGTCGATTGCCTGTCCGGTGAGGAGCGGAATATAGAGCGTGAGTGCTACTACGGCAGCTGCCAAGCCCAGAGATGCGGCAAGGGCCAAGCGGTAATGCTTGAGTCCCGCAAATACGCGCGCGAGCGCACGACGGTCAAGGGTCAGCTTTTTCATATTGTTTCACCCCCTTTTTTGAACTGCGACTCGTGAATTTCGCGGTAAACCGCACAGCGAGCGAGGAGCTCGTCGTGCCTTCCTTTGTCAACGAGTTGCCCGTCTTCCATAACGAGGATGAGGTCGGCGTGACGAATGGACGAGGTGCGTTGCGAAATGATAAACACGGTGGGGGAGTTGGGAATGGTATGCAGTGCAGCACGCAAGGCGGCATCGGTTGCATAGTCGAGCGCCGAGGAACTGTCGTCTAAAATCAAAATTTCGGCACCTCTAATCAGTGCGCGCGCAATGGTCAAGCGTTGGCGCTGACCGCCCGAAAAATTCTTGCCACCCGCGCTGACGGGTTCGTCAAGGCCGTTCTTTTGCATTACGAATTCCTTGGCCTGTGCGCGCTCAAGAGCCTGCCACATCTCGTCATCGGTTGCATTGGGCTTGCCCCAAGAAAGATTGGAGCGCACCGTGCCCGAGAAGAGAACTGCCTTTTGCGGAACTACGGCAATGCTATCGCGCAGAGCGTCAATATCGAGAGACTTGACGTCTCGACCGTTTACCAGCACACGCCCTTCGGTTGCCTCATAAAAACGCGGAATGAGATTGATAAGCGAGGTCTTACCCGAACCGGTAGAACCGATAATACCGACCGTCGCACCGCGAGGAGCGGTAAAGCTGATGCCCGAAAGGGTTTCTTCGGCATCGCCTTCGTATGTGAGCGAGACGTTTTCAAAACGTACTGCATCGCCCTCGTTACCGTAAGCTTTAACGTCATCAAGCGTTTCCATACCAACAGGCGTATCAAAAATTGCCTGTACGCGGTCGGCGGAAGCAAGCGCCTTGGTTACGGTGAACACCGTCATTGCAAACTTAACGAGCTCAATAAGGATTTGCGCCATATAGTTGGTCAGGGCAACAACGTCACCTTGGGACATATTGCCGATCTCAACGAACTTTGCGCCCGATGCGAGCAAAACGATAACGCCTGCATTGACAACGACAAGCGTGAGCGGATTCATTAGGGCAGAAATGCGACCTGCAAAATTCTGCACGCGGTTGTGCTCCTCATTCGCTTTTGAAAAGCGGGCAACCTCGGTTTCCTCTTTGCGAAAAGCGCGCAAAACGCGAACACCCAAGAGGTTTTCGCGAACGACACTTGTGACGCCGTCGAGATTTTTTTGCACCTTTTTGTAAAGGGGCGTGGTTTTGAGCATAATTGAAAAAACAATAACTGCCAAAAGGGGAATGATAACGGCAAACACCCAAGCACCGCGTACGTCAACGGCAAAAGCCATAGCAGCGGCTCCCAGCACGATGATGGGAGAGCGCAGAAGCAGTCGGAGAGTGAAGTTGACGGCAGACTGTACCTGATTGACGTCGCCCGTCAGACGGGTGATGAGTGTAGAGGTTCCTACACTGTCGGTTTGGGCATAGGAGAATTTTTGAATGTGCGCAAAGAGATCGCGGCGCAAGTCGGTGCTCACGCCAACTGCGGCACGCGCGGCAAAATATTGCGCCACAAGCGTGCAGGAAAGTCCCACGGCGGCAAAGGCAACCAAAATGCCAAAGCAAGAGCTGATTACACCTTTGTCACCTGCGGCAATGCCATCATCAATGATAGTCTTTACCACAAGCGGTACCAAAAGGTCAAAAATTGCCTCAAGCAGCTTAAACAAAGGGCTTATAATGCATTCTTTGGTGTAAGGCTTGAGATATTTGAGCAATTTCTTCACGCGCGCGCATCCTTTCTTTTTTTATTTTATAAATTATAAATAACATAACTTTTTTATTGTACGCCAAAGATATGTATACAATTTTAACGTTTTGTGAATATTTCCGATTTTTAACAAAAACGATTGACAAAGTAATACTATGCGTGGTATAGTATTATGCGAAAGGGGGTATTGCATGGATATTCAACTCAAACGAGGAATTCTTGACGTTTGCGTCTTGGCGGCTATTCGCCGAGAGGATTCCTACGGCTATCAAATTGTCAAAGAAATTCAACCCTACATTGCGATTTCCGAATCCACACTTTATCCCATTCTCCGCCGTTTGGAGGAGGCAGGGCAGCTGACTGTTCGTGCGGTTGAGCACAACGGCAGACTACGCAAATACTATCGCATTACGCCTGCGGGAATTATGCGATTGAATGCATTTGCCGAGGAATGGAAGGAAATGATGCACATTTACCAATTTGTAACAGGAGGAAAACAAAGATGACAAAAACAGAATTTCTTGCGCTCTTGCGACAAAGACTCAATCAATTGCCGCCCAAAGACGTAGAACAAACTCTGGAATATTACAACGAAATGATAGACGATTACATCGAGAGCGGATACTCTCCCGAAGCGGCAGTTGCCAAAATGGGGAGGGTAGACGATATTGCAATGCAAATTCTTGCAGGTGCCCAAAACCCTGCTTTTGGGACATACGGTATGCAAAAGCCGAAGAAAAATACGCTCACGGTATGGCTTTTGATACTTGGCTTCCCATTGTGGTTCCCGCTTTTGATTACGGCATTTTCAATTAT
>JAZQKM010000174.1:0-5369 GCA_045542155.1 Eubacteriales bacterium | reverse complement strand
CGCCGTGTCTGCCTTACTTTATTTGCACATTCAGATTAAGCCTTCTTCATGGTGCGCAGGCAACGAGAACAAACGTAGATTGCTTTGCTGCCTTCCAACTTTACTTTGCGAATGTTGGGCTTCCAAGTTCTGTTGGTTTTACGATGGGAGTGAGAAACGTTCTGACCGAACACAACGCCCTTACTGCAGATACAACATTTTGCCATTTTAGCGACCTCCTTAAGACTTGCTCATGCCGAAAAAAACGTCGGCATAGCTGATTCCATACTTCAAACGACAATCATTATATCATACTTTTTTAAAAAAAGCAAGAGTTTTTTTCGATTTTTTTATAATTTTTTTATCTTTTTTGCTGTCATTTTCATGTTTTTTTCAAAATCTTACCCATTGGAGGCGGGACAGAGGCTTCCAATGCATTTTTTTCCATCGTTGCCCGTGATGTAAACGGTGTGCAGCTGCGATTGCAAAGAATGGGGAACAGGACAGCTAACCTCAACAAAAGTATCGGTGTGACCTATCATCATTCCATCGGCATAGGTTTCAAACAAAACGGTTACGGCGGTGTCTGTATAAGAATTGAGAATTTCCTTTTGAATTTCTGCCTGAACTGTGCTCAGCTCGCGCACGCGCTGATGACGTATTCCCTCGGGAACTCTGCCGGATAGTGTTGCGGCAACCGTACCGCGGCGCTCGGAATAGGGAAAGACGTGAATCATTAAGAACTTCGCTTTTTTTGCAAAATCGACTGTGAGGGCAAAGTCATCTTCTGTTTCACCGGGGAACCCGACAATCATATCGGTTGTAAACTGAACGCCGGGCATTGCCGCGCGCAAGCGTTCCATTCCTTCAAGAGCCATTTTGCTGTTGTATTTGCGTTTCATAAGTGCCAAAATCTTATCCGAGCCGCTTTGCATCGAAAGATGAAAATGCGGTGTTAAGGATTTTAGCTTTGCAATGCGATTGACAAAATCAGGCTTCATCAAAGAGGGATCGAGGGAGCCGAGACGTACACGTCCGATATTGGGGATGGCATCTACCTCTTCGAGCAGGTCTGCCAAGCGGTAGCCGTTATCAAAATCACGACCGTAAGAAGCGGTCTCAATGCCGGTGAGAACGATCTCGCGGCATCCGCCGTCGGTCAGTGCACAAACCTCGCGTAGCACATCCTCGGGGGCTTTGGAACGCACCTTTCCGCGCGCTTCGGGAATGATGCAGTAGGTGCAGCGGTTCTCGCAGCCATCCTCAATTTTGATGTATGCGCGTGTGCGGTCAAAATGCGTAATCTGCATTGCCTCAAAATCTTCGAGCGGGGAAATGGAAATATTGGGAGAAGCATTTTTTGTCCCCTGCGCAAATAGGGCTTCAAGCGCTGCTATTACTTGTAATTTCTGTCCGTTGCCGCAAATGTAATCGATGCCTTCGATTTTAGAAAGCTTATCGGAAAAGACTTCTGCCATACATCCCGTAACGATTACGAAGGCCGCAGGATTGGTCTTGATTGCGCGACGAATGAGCTGGCGTGCTTTGCGGTCGGATTCAGCCGTCACAGTGCAGGTGTTGATGATATAAGCATCGCAAGTTTCAAAAAAGGGAACGACCGAAAAGCCGCGGGATGTGAGTCCCTCGGCAATAGCTTCCGATTCATATTGATTGACCTTACACCCAAGGGTGTAAATGCCAACGGTTCTTTGCAATTGTGACATAGTGGCTCCTTGTGTCGGTAATACCATTATTTTAACACGCTTTGGGTAAAAAGTAAAGAAAAAAAGCAAAAAATTATGTTGAATTTGCATTTTAGACTTGAAAAATGAGAAAAAGAGTTGTATAATGAGGGTGAAATTCAATATGCTTGCAAAAGGAGGCAGAACAATGAGTGAATTATTCGTTATGAATCATCCCCTAATTACCCACAAGCTTTCCATTATGAGAAACAAAAAGACGGGTTCTAAGGATTTTCGTGAGCTGCTTGATGAGATTGCTATGCTGATGGGCTATGAGTTGACACGTGACCTTCCTACGGAAGAAGTTACCATTGAAACTCCCATTACCAAAATGAAAGCAAAAATGATCTCCGGCAAAAAGCTTGCTATCGTACCTATCCTGCGTGCAGGTCTCGGTATGGTTGACGGTCTGCAACGCCTCATTCCCGTAGCAAAGGTAGGTCACATCGGTCTTTACCGTGATCCCGAAACACATCTGCCTGTGGAATACTATTGCAAGCTGCCGCCTGACATCAATGAACGTATCGTTATTCTTGTAGACCCTATGTTGGCAACGGGTGGCTCTGCGGTTGATGCTTTGACAATGCTCAAGGCACGTGGCTGCAAGCAGATTCGTTTTATGTGTCTGGTTGCTGCTCCCGAGGGTGTACGTCAGGTACAAGCAAAGCATCCTGACGTTGACATTTATGCCGCCGCTCTTGACGATTGCCTCAATGAGCACGCATATATTGTTCCCGGCTTGGGAGATGCAGGCGACCGTATTTTCGGCACACTGTAATCAAACTGAAATAAAGGAGTGTCGGGGAGCTGAACAAGCTCCCCGCATTGTGCACCAATGAAGATTTTGGTAGTTGGACACAACGATGCAGGGCAACGGTTGGATAAGTTCTTATCCAAAGCAGTTAAGGGGTTGCCGCAATCGTTGATGTACAAATATATTCGCACAAAGAAAATAAAGGTCAACCGCGCACGCACCGAGCAAAAGTATATGCTTTGCGAGGGGGATGAGATCCAACTCTTTATCAGAGACGAATTTTTCGAGTCCCCCGAGAGCGACCGCGGTGCACTTTGGCGCATTGTTCCCAAGCTGGATATCGTATATGAGGATGAAAACATCCTGCTTCTCAACAAGCGTCCCGGTGTGCTTGTACACGAGGATACCGCCGCTGCCGAGAACACGCTTATTATGCACGTTAAGGCATATTTGGCGCAAAAAGGGGAGTATGATCCAGAGAGCGAGCAGTCCTTTGCCCCTGCTTTGTGCAATCGCATCGACCGTAACACGGGCGGCATCGTCATTGCTGCCAAAAATGCTGAGGCTTTGCGCGAGATGAACGAGAAGATACGCCGTGACGAGCTTCGCAAATGCTATATCTGTGCCGTTCACGGCATTCCAAAAAAGCAATCGGCAACGCTTACGGGTTACCTCAAAAAGAATAGCGCCGACAACACCGTTGACGTTATCGACACACCGCGCTCGGGATATAAGGAGATTATCACCAAGTATCACATTCTCAAAACGCGTAAGGATGCGGCGCTGCTGGAGGTAGAGCTTGTTACGGGCAGAACTCACCAAATTCGCGCGCATCTTTCTCACATCGGTCATCCGCTCCTCGGTGACGGAAAATACGGTGTGAACAAGGAGGACCGCGCAAAGGGATACAAATTTCAAGCTTTGTATGCTTACCGCCTGACCTTCCGCAACGTTGAAAGAGAAGGGGCACTGAAATATCTCGAGGGAAAAACCTTTTCCATCAATCAAGAAGACGTTTGGTTTATCAAGGATTTTGTTTAAGGAGGCTCTATGTGCGAGCAAAATAGAAAAATAGCATTGCCCGCAATGCTCATAAGCGTGGCACTTACAGCCTTAACACTGGTTTTTCCAAAGCTTGGCTTTTTGGAGTGGATCACGCTTATCCCGTTCTTTTTGGGAGCATTTATTTACTGTGCCGATGAAGAAAAAGGTCTTTGGCGTACCTATTGGTGTGGCTTTTTAACGGTATTTGTTTACTACTTTGTAGTTTACCATTGGTTTGTGAGCCTTTATCCGCTCGATTTTATCGGTATGGACAATGCATCCTCGGTTGTTGTTGTGATTGCGGGATGGATCGGTCTTTCGGTTCTGCAAGCACTTCCGGGTGGATTGATTTTTCTTATCTTTAAGCTGTTGCAGCGTGGCGGTGTTTTTAACAGAACCCCCATTTTACGCCCCATAGTCCTCTCTGCTTTGTGGATTGTATTTGAATGGTCAAGCACGCTCGGCTGGACCGGTGTTCCTTGGGGCAGACTTTGCATAGGGCAGAGCGAATATTTGCCCGTTTTGCAGTCGGCATCGCTCTTAGGACCATATCTTATTAGCTTTTTGCTCTTACTCGTAAACGGATTTTTGGCTTATGCCATTCTCAACTACCGCACAGTCGGCAAAGCTCTTCTTTCGGTATCGCTTGCCGTCATTCTCTTGCTTTCCAATATTCTTATTGGAGTTGGATTGATGCGCAAAAATGACGGGGAGCGTGTAACCGTTAAAGTAGCCGCTATACAAGGCAACGTCGATATGGATGCAAAGGGCGGAGCTCTCAAAGAATTGATGCGTGTTTACGGAGATATGACACGTGAGGCAGTTGCTGAGGGAGCGCAAATCGTTGTATGGCCCGAAAGCATCTTTCCGTATCGAATGAACCGCTATCCTGTTTTAGAAAATTTTATCACCGACTTGGCCGCCGAATGTGATGTCACACTGATTGTTGGCGCCTTGTATGACGGTGAGGATGGGAACTGTTATAACACGTTATATATGGTTACTCCCGATGGCAAGCTTTCGGATAATCTTTATCACAAGCGTCACCTCGTGCCGTTTGGCGAGTATGTTCCTATGCGTGATTTGATTATGACACTCATTCCGCCACTTGCAGAGCTTTCGTTGGATGAGGATTTTACCCCCGGAAATGACACGGCACTTTTTGAAACCGAATGGGGAAAGCTTGGTGGTCTTATTTGTTTTGACTCTATCTACGAAGAATTGACACGCGCAAGCGCCAAGGACGGAGCCAATTTGATGATGCTCCCAAGCAACGATTCCTGGTGGTTTAACACGTCGGTCGAGACCTATCAAAACGAAACACAAGCAATGCTGCGCGCCATCGAAAGCGGACGTTATCTCGTTCGCGCGGGAAACACAGGCATTTCTTCCATCATCACCGAGCACGGCGAGCACAAGGCTTGGTTGGCTCCCGAAACAAAGGGAATAGCCATCAGTGATGTGGAAATGTGCACGCACACTACGCTTTATACACGTGTAGGCAACCTACTTGTTTATTTGTGTATGGCGTTTGTTTTGCTTTTATATCCTGTTGATTTCATTATGCACAAATATAAAAAAGATATTGAAAGGAGAACGAATATATGCAGAAATGGTGTACCGAAGATTGGCAATTTGAATTGATAGTAACAAGAGGGAAAGCAGGACATTGCAGATTGGGATTGGAAAAAGGAGACAAATTTGTTTTCTGCTACGAATGTCCTGCCGGTATGTGCCCCAAAACAATGATAAAGGTATATACATGGTGCGAAGTCATTCGATGTGGCGGCGATTTTACATTTAGAGGAGAAAAAGAAAAGTATGAAATGAATATACCTTGTGCTGATGGC